>JBAZRS010000112.1:0-11598 GCA_041662825.1 Victivallales bacterium
TTGAAAAGGAGACAAAGGTTTTCGCGAAATACGGCGTTCCGTTCTATGTATGCCCCGGAACTTCCAGCTGGAACACCCTGACCGGGCGGACGGACAACTGCATTAAAAATCTCATAAACGCCGCGGGAAACGGGAAGAGGAACGGGGCGGCGGGATTTCTGAACACCGACTGGGGCGATGGCGGGCATCACCAGTATCTGCCGATCAGCTACACCGGATTGCTGGCGGGGGCGGCTTACTCTTGGTCTCTTAAGAGTTCAATTGACATAAATATTTCAGAATCGATGAGCCGGTTTATTTTCAAGGATGCCTCCTCAGTTCTCGGGAAAGTCCTTTTCGAACTCGGGAAAGTCCACGAAAAAACAGGGGTTCTCCCCGGTAACTCGACAATATTCAACCATCTGCTTTTCTGGGACATGGCCGACAAGAAAGTAATTGAAAAACTGAATGTCAAAGATTTGGAAAGCTGCCTGCGTTCATTCAACGAACTGAGGGAAATGCTCTCTTCCGCGCATTCCGGAATTTCAGACGGACAACTGGTTAAGGAGGAACTTCTGAACGCCATGGGAATGGCGGGATTAGGCGTACACAAGGCCATTTCCGGCCTGGGAGGGAAAGTCGAGAAGACGCAGATGAGGAAAGAACTCCTCAAGACAATAAGCATGCATGAGGAGCTCTGGCTTGCCCGGAACAGGATCGGCGGCCTGAATGAAAGTTCAGCCAGACTTCGCAATCTCATGAGGCATCTGGAATAATTCCGGTTTTTTGGATATATTGTTATGATTTGAGAGGATGGATTGTAGATTAGCAACCTTATGAAATCCAAGAAAATACAAATATTCTTCATTGCGATCTCCTTGATTACGGCCTTGTTTATTGTCATCCTTGTGACACTCGAGAAAAAGAAAAAAACTAAAACTGAAAACCCGGCTGAAGAGATAGCTTCTGGATGGAACCAGTTCAGGATGGGAGAACACAATCAGGCGCTGAAGTTTTTCAACAAGGCCTTGAAAGCCGCCCCTGAAAAATCAGAATTTCAGATACAGGCGCTCTACGGCATCGGAATCACACAGTCGCTGAAACTGCCGAACGCCGATAAACCTGCCGCTGAAATGATTTTCAACGATATCATCGTTAGATTTCCTGAAAGCGATTATGCTGTCTGGAGCATGCTCGCACTTGTGAGGATGAAACACATTGTGCCTTCCGGCGAGATCCCGGATTACCCTCCGCTCAGAACAGCCTATCGGAAAATTTACGATAAGTTCCCGAACCACATTGCCGGACAGGAGGCTTTCATATACCTGATTGAAACTTATCTCGCAGTATTTACAATTGAAGATGCGAAATTCGCAAAAGCTAGTCTGGGGGAATTCCTTAAAAAACATCCGGACTCATCTTTTACAGGCACTGCCTGGAGCCTTTATGCGAGAGCATGTGAGACATTGGGGCAGAAGCAGGAACAGCTGGATGCGATGATAAAGGGACTTGAAAACAAGGAAATCGATCCGACAAATCCGAAAATGGAAAACTCGACCAGTTTCTGGTCGATTGCCGTTGTTGCAGAATTCGAGGCGGGCGATTTCGACACCGCCAGGAAATATTACAGGCGCCTTATGAATGAATATCCCCGCGACATGCGGAATTTCGGGGCGAAAACGGCGATTGATAGAATGAATGCCCTCGAGGAGAAGCTGAGGTTGGAGAAATAGGTAAGTTCGAAAATGCGAAATTTCGTAAGTTCGAAAGTTATTGTTGAACGAATATTTAGTTAATAAAGAGAATCGGATGAAATACCTGGAGTTCCTAAAAAGATATTATTCCCTGATCATAGTGCTTGTCGTATATGTGATAGCACTCGGATCAGTGGCTTTCTACAGGTACAATGAAACTCCGCCCGGAACGATTGTGCTGAGGATAGGGCACTGGCAGCTTGAGACCGGCGTCCGCGACGGGTTGAATGAAATGGCGAAGGAATATCAGAAAACCCACCCGAACGTGAGGATAATACAGGATGCGATTCCGGAAGGGACCTACGGCCAGTGGCTCAGCACCCAGATAATGGCGGGAACGGCTCCGGACCTTCTTGAAATCGGGATGGTTCCGTATCAGGTGACGCTTTCGTTCTACAACCGCTACTGCATGACCATCACTCCGTACGTCAACAAGCCCAATCCGTATAACAAGGGGAATGAGCTTGCCGATGTCCCCCTCAGAAACACCATCAAGGACGGGATGTCTTCAGTTTATATAAAGGAGCTCCAGGAATACATGCAGATACCCCTGTCATGTTTCACAACCAGGGTTTTCTACAATGCCGACCTCCTGAAAAAATTAACAGGCTCGGCTGTTCCTCCGAAAAACTACAGGGAATTTTACGACATGTGCGGCAAAGTGTCGAAGATGAGGGATGAGAAGGGCCGCCCCTACATTCCGGTTGTCGGTTCAAAGTATCACTTTGGGATCTGGGAGATGGGACTTTGCAACATGATGACATACGGGATAATGAAAAAAGCCGATTTGAACAGGGACGGATATGTCGGAAACGATGAGCTGTTTGTTGCCGTGAAGTCGGGTATCATGGATCTTGGTTGCAGGGAGCTTGAGGCCAAATACCAGATGGTACGTGAAATTGCGGATTTCTGCCAGCCCGGCTTTACCGGACTTTCACGCGACGAGGGGGTTTTCCTTTTCGCCCAGAAGCGAGCCCTTTTCATGACAACCGGAACCTGGGATGCGATGAGCCTCCAGGAGCAGGCGAAGGGGAATTTCACGGTTGCCGTCATGGATTTCCCGATGCCGTCCAAGGACGATCCGGAGTACGGAGACGTTGTTGCGGGGCCGAGATATGAAAATCCCGGAGTGGGCTTCAATTTTTCAGTTACGCGAACCAGTAAGCATCCTGAAATCGCACTTGATTTCCTGCTGTTCATGGCGGCAAAGGAGAATAATGAGAAACTCAACAAGATAATAGGATGGATTCCAGCCACAATCAACACGGAAACTACACCATTACTCAACGACTTCAAACCATGTCTTGAAGGCATATACGGGAATTTCGAGCCGAATCTAGGAGGTGAAACCTGGATAAAATGGCTTCAGCTAGGATCCCTCTACCAGGTGAATCCGAAATTCACATTCAAGGAGCTCATCGGCGAATTCGAACCTTTTTACAAGGACAAGGGATATTTTGATTTTGTTGAGTGGATGAAGGATAAGAACAGGGTGATTCCGGTTGACGAGAGACTGCTTGCCGGAATTCGTGCGCAGGCAATGCTTTCAAAAAAAGATTCTTCCGCCGCAGAGACTTTCTGGGTGAAATACAGAAGCCAGACCAGGGAAAGGCAGATCTTTCAGGTGATATGGAATTCAATAGAAATGATATACGCCAAGAACGGCTCTCCTTTCACAAAAGAGAACGGGCCCTATGAATACAGTCCGAAACTGATCGAAAAAGTCAAGGCGAGAGTAAAGGCGGAAAAGAAATAAATTCGAAATCCGAATATCGAAATCCGAAACAAAAATCAGAAATCCAATTTTTTTAATTTTTAAACATTGAATTTGTTTCGAATTTCGTGCTTCGAGTTTCGGATTTCAACCGAATAGGTGGTTATGGAAGGCAAGAAAATTCACTGGAATCAGGTCAGGTATCACTGGGAGATGTATCTATTCATTATTCCCACGCTAATACTGATCGCCATGTTCCAGTACTATCCGGCGATGAGCGGGGTTTTCCACAGCTTTTACAGGTGGAACGGGGCCGACATCTCCGAATATGTCGGGTTTCAGAACTATTCCAGACTTCTTCATAATACCGATTTCTGGCGTTCGTTTGAACTGGCCTTCACCCTGGGAATATGGAACATCGCCAAAATGATACCCGCACTCGCCGTGGCAATATGCATCCATCGCTGCAGGAGCGAACTTGTTTCTCTGACATACAGGATGCTTTTCGTCATTCCCATGGTCATCCCCGGACTCATCATCGTGCTGATATGGCGTTCATTCTTTTTCGAAGCGACTTCAGGCTATCTCAACAAATTCCTCTTTTCCACAGGTTTCTTCGATCTTCTGGTATGGCTGGACAGGACATTCAATTGGGGCGGCATATTTGTTCAGGGAAATTCTCCCGCATGGCTCGGGGATCCCAGTCTTATCGTCTCCGCATGCATCATCTGGGGTTTCCCCTGGGTGGGGTCATTTGCAGTCCTGACATATATTGCCAGGCTCCAGGGCATTCCAAAAGATATTTACGAGGCTGCGGACGTGGACGGCGTAAGTTGGTGGTCTAAATTCACCAAGATAGAACTTCCACTGATCACCTCCTCCATCAAACTGCTTCTTGTCTTCGTAATAATCGACACCATAAAGGATGCGGGAATGATTCTGGCCCTCGCCGGAATGGAGGGTGGTCCAGGCGGAAACGCCACCGTGCCCGCCCTATTCATGCTGAGAAAAGCCTTCATAGACCAGGACATGGGATTTGCCTGCGCAGTCGGCATAGTCCTGACAACTGTAGTCATGAGCCTGCAGAAGATGAGCAATATCCTGACCAAATGGCATGATTTGAAGGAATGGCAGAAAAAGACTATTCAGGGAACGGCTTTTGCGGCAGCGATCCTTATTTTCTGGAGCGGACATTTCAGGGCCGTCGCCCTTGCCCTCGGAGTGTCGTCCATACCATATTCCGAAATATTCATGTTCTTTAAAATATTAGTAGAGAAACTGAAGAGCATATTTGCAAAAGCTCCGGAAAAAACAGAAGGCCGTACGGCGACTCCTCCTGTCCAACTGGAACCACATATCAAAGCCCTTAACATCGTATCAGATCTTTTTCTGAGGGGCATGAAGCATTTCACGATACTCTTCGTGCTCGGGATGGCCCTACTCCCTCTTTACCTCATGGTGATAGTCAGCATCAAGGACAACGCCCAGTTCTATTTCGCGCCTGCGACGCTTACTAAACCAATGCATTGGATAAACTGGAAGATCGCCTATGAAATGATCACACCCTCACTCGCCAACAGCCTTGTCATATCAATAACTGGCACTTGGCTGACCCTCTTTGTGGCCCTCTGCGCAGCCTATTTCTTTGCGCGGTTCAAATTGCCGATGTCCACATTCATCTGGAACGCAATACTCATCATGATGATGATGCCGGCCATCGCAAATTTGATTCCGTTATTCAGGCTCCTCAACGACATGAATATCCTCAACACCCTTTCCGCACTGATAATTGTCGGAACATCGGCGGGTCAGATATTTGCGATTTTCGTGCTGCGTTCTTTTGTGGAGGACATCCCACAGGACCTCTTTGAAGCCGCCGACATCGACGGTGCGAACCATTTCCAGCAGATGAGAATCATCGTGCTTCCGCTTGCCGGGCCGATACTCGGGACCGTGGGCGTAATGAACTTCATTTCCCAGTGGAATGACTTTGTAATGCCGTTGATCATCATCCGCGATCACGGCAAACTGCCTGTAATGGTGCAGCTGCTGAGGCTGTCCGGCGAATACATCAAGCTCTGGGGGCCGCTCATGGCCGGTTATGCACTCGCAAGCATACCTATAATAATCCTGTTCATATTCACCATGAAGCTTTTCACGAAAGGCCTCACGGAAGGCGCAGTCAAAGGATAAATTCCGTATCTGAATTTATATGTTGGATGTCCATCTCTTTGAAATCCCCATACGTTGATTTTTAATTCGGCTTCGGAGGCTCACCTCCAAAGCCGGATGGAACTCTGCCAGCTTTCCCTTTATATTCTTGTTCCAGCCTTTTCGGCGAGACATCTGAGTTTCTCCCATTGCGAAAAAGGCATTACGTTGTCGCTGGCGCCAAATATGAAATCGTTCCGGCCTTTCACTTTAAAAATCAGCTCATCCACATATTCCTTATATTTATCGACGGAATATTCCGGAGAAAATACAGTACTTGGGAGACCGCCCCAGCAGACGACTTTTCCGTTCCAGGCATTGAAATAATCGTCTATCCGCTCTTCCACCAACGGCGCAGTCGCCAGGCAGTCTGCAATGTCAAAACCGATCTCGGGAATCAAAGGCTTCAATTCGCCGAGGTCCGCATCCGAATGAAACGCAACGTATTTCCCGAAACTGTGCATGTAGTCGCAGAATTCAGTGAAATATGGGACAAAAAATTCTTTGAACATTGGCATAGGAGTCATTTTACAGCTGAAGTGATTTCCGTGCAATATCAACTGGGCGGAAGACATCGCTGCGGCCGGCCACAGCTTCGCCTTATAAAAAATCTCCATAGTCCTGATAAGCGACCTGACCGCATCCGGATAATCAAAAGAATCCATGTAAAACTTTTCATAGCCTGTGAAATTCAAGATCACCTCATGGGTGGGACAGGAATTCAGTATCAGCATAGGCAATCCCTTGTCGCCGGTTTTCCTGTCAAATTCAACAAACTCCTTCTCCCTGTGAACTAAACCCGCTCCCTGATAATAGGTCTCCATAATGGAATAGTCTTCCGCTTCTTTTATCGGGTGTTCAACCAGGATGGACTGAATCCCCTGATCCCTCATTTCAGTACTTTGCCTTTTTATCGACACAAGAGTCTTGTGTTTAAAAACATATCTTGTAACCGTGTCGTCGCCGACAAGCTCCGTGCTCTTAATGCAGGAGGGAGATGTGACGCTGTAATAGTTGCGGAATCTTGCGGCCCTGCAGAAGCCGAGATGGTCTTCAACCTCTTCGCAAGTCAGTCCCTCGATTTCAGCAGGCAGCAGTCTGTGGTTTTTCGCATGATTATGCCATAAATCCATTCTGATCGACACCGGGGCGGCGTCCACACTGCCCCGTCTGAGGACATTGATGATTTTCTCACGGTTAGTCATGGGTGTCTTCCAAGTGATAATTCAAATTTATTTCCCCTCCTGTACGAGGTGCCATTTCATCCAACTGTAGAACGTTGCGCCAAGCTGTCCGTGTCCTGTCATGTTGGGGTGTACGGCATTGTTATCCGGAAAACCTGATTCCGGATCCAGAAACAGTTCTGTGGGGACAAGGAAGATATTCTCCTTTTCGCGGCCTTTGAAACGTTCAATCATCCGCTGGGCCGTCCGGTGCTGGATCCTCTTCCAGGCAACCACCGTCCTGGTGCCCTGGAAGTTGGCCGCAAAAGCCGCATCACGGCCATTTGAAGGGGGGATAATGCCGACAGCCAACGCAGTCTCAGGCATGGCGGCACGGAAGGCCTTAAGCAGGTTTTCCGCACCCTCCAGAATGCCGTTGATACCCTGATCAAGCTTTTCGCGGTTCTGTCCGGCCTCAGTAGAACTGTATAAGCGGGAGGCGTCGTTGATACCAAGCAGGAAGGTCACGACATCCGGCGCCTTACCATCGCACTGTTCGCGGACATACCGTGCCACGTCAAGTCCTGGAGCACCGTCTGCGCCAGCGAAGACAAACGGGCTGCTGACCTTTTTATTTTTCGGATCGGGGTTCGGCTCATACCTCTTAATGAAGTCCTCCCACTTCCAGCCGGGATAACCCTCGGTTCGGACTGACGGCAGTTCCGGGCTGTTCCGGGTGCCCAGCATGATGCACTCCGGATTGTCTGGCTTAGAGAACAGCTGCTTCATGAGAAACGGATATCCTCCGCCGTTTCCCGTCAGACTGTCTCCCACAATTAGGATCCGCACTTTCCGCTCTTTTCCGGCATTACGCGGCACAACGCGCAAAACGGTTTTCGCTTCCGCAAGGACAAGTCCGTTCTTGTCCTTGACCGCTACGGCAAGAGGATGTTCGCCGACATCCTGGTCAGCGGCGTCGATGAGCCAAGATTTCCCGTCGTCCTTCCCGATGCGGCATGTCACGGAAAAAACAAGGCCATTGAGATCGAGAGGTCGGACAATATTGCCGTAGTAGAAACCCACAGGGACACCTGGCACAGCATAGAGGGCGGGTGGCAGCGTCAGCTCAATGGGTTCCCTGGCGGGCGCAGGATCCGCCTGCTGTGCCTGAACACCGCAGGCCGACATCAGCAGCACAACAGTTGACCAGGAGATCACGAAGGCCACCCTGCCCATGGCAAATTTTCCGGCATTTCGGACAATTGAGTATAAACGGCAGTTTGATATTTTACGGCCTTTCATTTACAATCTCCTGATTTATTAATGCCAGTTTTAGTTTTCCTATGGCATGTTCCAACCCCATGGTCTGAGATTCAAATGTCACTCCCCCGATGTGGGGAGTAATCACCAGGTTGTCATGAGTCCGGGCATAACGGATAAGCGGGTGTTCTCTGAGATTGTCATCCCACTCGCCGTCAATCACATCTACGCCTGCCGCCAGAAGTTTGCCGCTTTCCAGCGCGTTCAGGAAGGCCTTTTCATCCACAACCGCGCCGCGGCTGGTATTAATCAGGACGGCCCCGTTCTTCATTTTGGCGAAAGCCGCTTCATTTAAAAGCCCCCGGTTCTCGGGCGTCAGATGTATGTGTATCGAAAGCACGTCTGAAATTTTCAACAGCTCATCCAGTGAAAGCATTTTCACCTGATTCTCGGGTCTGATCTCCCGCACATCGCAGGCGACGACATTCATGCGGAACGCCTTGCCGTATTGGGCAACCATACGCCCCAGCCTGCCATAGCCGATAATGCCAAGGGTCTTGCCGGCAAGCTGATGTCCCCTGAACAAATCTCTAGCCCAGATCCCATCCTCTGCCGCATCAAATGCCCACGGGATTTTCCGGATCGCCGCCAGCAGGAGCCCCCAGGCCAGTTCGGCGGTAGCCGTAACACCGTCAAGGAACTCCGTGTCGTTTTTAAGCGTGATGATTTCAATCCCCTTAGCCGTGGCATAATCCACGTCGATATGATCGGTTCCGGTAGACGGGGTGGCAATCACCTTCAGGTTCTCCGCCATGTCAAGGATATCCCTGTCCAGCACCAGTTTCAGGGATGCGAAATAAACGTCGTATTCCCGGATATTCCCCTTCAGCGTCTTCAAGTCCGGATTCAGCGTGACAATATCCGCAATGTCCTTCAGGGGTTCAAACACCTGCGGGCAAAATGAAATGTCGGCCATATTCAATATTCTGTATCTCATGCTGTCAAATCCTCTTCCTTATAACCTAAACCTTTATCGCCTAATGTTGATAAATCAACGACTCCGTGGCGGCGCCTATACAGATACGGGTGATTTTTCTCCTGGATTGCAGAAGCTGCGGGATAAAACTGCTGGGCATTGCATTCGACCCCCATGATGGTTCCCACCCGGCTGGCCAACTGGACATGCGGAATCATCGCCAGCATCGGATTGGTCAAATCCTGCACCATAATCGCCATGCCGTATTCCTTTGCCCAGGCCGCTGACAGTAGTGCCCCGGTTTGGGTTTTACATACTTTTAATGCAACACCAGTCCATCCCAGCTCATGACCCAGTTTTACAAAACGCCAATCATGGGCGCTTTCATCCATAAAAAGCGGTTTCCGGCCGGACACCGAATGGACATCAATCCGGTTCGCCTCCAAATCATACGGGAACGGCTGTTCAACGTAAAGGATTCTCCCGTAAATCTCCGGCGCTTCAAGCTTCAATTTATCCAGGATGTCATTGACATATTGCGGGGATTTGACCATGCAGTTGAAATCTGCGGACAGATATTTCACTTTATATTCAATCGCTATATTCCCCACCTCCAGCATGCGTTGGCAATCCCATTGGCTGTCGGTTCCGGTAAGTTTGATCTTGAGGCACTTCAGGCCGTCGCGCCTGATCCACTCCGTAAGGGTCACCGGATAACCGTCCTGCGGCTCATTGCCGGTCAATTCGGACTTTGTCAGCAGGTCTTTCCCGCCGACAAGGTGCCAGACCGGCAACTTTAGCAGTGGTTGCCTGAGCAGATAATCCTCGGGGTATTTTCCGTTGAAACGGCTGTCCCCGAAATAAAAGCCCAAGTCCTGATTCATATATTGCGAATTGTAGCTGTTGTAACTGGAGATATCGTTGACTTTTCCATATGCGTCGTGCAGCGCCAGATCAAAAGCCGAATTGCAGATCAGCTGCGCCAGATGAGGGACAGCCTCATCTATTTCCGGCAATATGTTCTCATTAAAAGCATGCCCCACCTCCATCGCGTGGCCGTTCAAATCACTGTTTTCCCAATGCGAGATCAATTTCCGGCAGAAGGCAATCATCCGGTTTTCCCGCTCAAGGAAGCCAAAGCTCGGACTCGGCCACGCCCAGCCGACACTTATCGGGGTTTCCCCGTAGCCGTAATTTGTTTTCCCCAAGCCGTTTTCAACTGACATCCTCACCCTCGCACAAGTGCCGGAGGTAATTGTCTCCGCCCCGAATTTCAATGGCAAACGAAGGGTTACCGGAATAAACCGGATCTCCACTTCTCTGATTTTCACGTCAGTTGTTTTCATTTCTGCATGACCTATGGACTTAACCGGCTACGCCGAGATTAAAAATATTTCGACTGGATAACAGGATTTTAGGGATATTTACAGGAAATTGCATTCATCAGATAAAGAACGCATCAGCAGAGTGACGCGGCTACAGCTTGGATTTGCTGTAGTACCGGCACTTTGTTGCCGTTCTTTTTAATTGCAATTTAATATTTAAATCCAGTTTAATCCTGTTATCCTGTCAAAAATACAATTTCCTATACGGTTAAATTATCTTCAATCCGGCAAATGCCAGTCTTCAGGGTTTATGGCCACAGGCAGACCCAGTTTTGCTGACTCCAGGAATTTCAAGGCAATCCTGTTTACGCCGACTGCGGAATCAATCGGACAGGGGTTTTCACCTTTTCCCTGGACGTGTGCGATAAAACGTTTCAGGTGCGAGTAGTGCCCTTTCTCCACATTCAGCCAGCGGACTGCATCCCCGTCCTTTTTCGCACGGGCCAACTCTTCCTCCCTGGCCTTAAAATAGCCCTGCATGCCCCTGTGCTGTTTTGCCCAATCAACAGCATAAGGGAAGGTCTGGACACATGGCTCATCCGGAAAACCGCTCTGTTTCACCTCAAAATGCTGATCCATGGCGACCGTGTAATAGTTTGCCGTGAATTCAAATAATTCCTTGGGGTAGTCGAAATTCCCAACCATCGAATGAACCATGGTAGTCAGGGAGCCGTCATTGAAACGCAGCAATAATGTGAAATTCCCCCGAGGCGATCCCTCCGCAAAAGCGCGAACCGGCTTGGCATCGTTCATCCACAAGGCGATATCAATGAAATGCACCATCTCCCCGAACATGATGCCTTGCCGATCCCAGAAAACCCAATTTTTCCAGGAACGCGAGTCGTCATTTATCCGCATGAAGAACTGCATGGCGTTCTCTTCGGGGATGCGTTTGCGGGCACCTACATAATTGGTTACGGTCTGCCCCAACGCCCCGTCCCGTTCAATTTTGACTTTTTCGACGAGGCGTTTGAATTCCAGCATGGCGGGACTGCTGCGGCGGTTGTGGCCGACACAGACCGGAACCTTGGTTTCCCTGGCCACCTTGAGGATCTCCATCATTTCATCAACGTCGGGAGCGAGGGGCTTCTCCGTGTAAACTGGTTTCCCTGCTTTCAACGCCGGTATGATGAAAGCAGGGAAACCAGTTTACACG
>JBAZRS010000113.1:0-11581 GCA_041662825.1 Victivallales bacterium
AGCACACTCATGGCGGCCTCGTAGGCGAGGGAATTCTCAGGACCGACCACGAATGTCCCGAATGTGAATTTCGGGTTGCAGTTCGGCGCCGAATGATTTTCATCCTTCGGGGGATGATGGCTTTTTGCGGGAGGCGCCTTTTTCTCAGGCTTAAGTTCCGGGGCTGGCATCTCCTTCACATGTCCGGTCTCATACTTGACCTTAACGTTCTTGCTGACGACAGACTTGAAGGCGTTCGCGATTATATCCTCGAAGTGGACGCGCAACCAGCCGGCGGTGAAATCGTCCGTGACGCCGAGCATGAGTATTCCGTTCTTGAATGAAAGGGGAGTTATGGTGTATATCCACCGCTTGAGCGTCTCCACATCTTTTATTTCATTCTCTATATTTTTGCAGGCTGAAACCCAGACCTGTTCTTCTATAATATCATTAGGCATATCTAAATCCAATCCTTTAAGAAACAGAGAAAAGACTTTACTTATTAACACGCTTTCAGCAACCATCAAATTGAATATTTTATTGAAATATTTCTGATTTGCGCGCTTGACATTTAAAAACAATCCGTCAAATGGGGGGAAAAGCGTTTTGAATACGCCAGCCCCGTAATTTGAGGCTGAAATGAATGGCTTTTGGAAAACCCCCCGTTCAAAAGATTTTCCGGCGGGAATATTCGGGCCATTTCATCAAAAAGCATCAGGCCCTCATGAAATACAATTCAAATTTTCAGATTTATTATATACTTGCTAACAAGTTATTAACATCCTGAACTTTATTGCCCGCCGGACAACAAAACCAACATTAATATTTTAATTAATTTTGACAAGCGCAATTTCAAAAAGAAACCGAAGAAGTGTTGTAAGTCATTGATATTAAGTTAAATTATTTCCTATTGTTTTCTTAATGGAGATTTAATAATAAATTCAGGAATATTTCAAGTGAAAAACAGAACCCTTTATCTTATGGACTACTGCCTTACTCCTCACCGGAAATTCCCCCATGCCGGAATCCTCTGCGAGAGCGGGAAGATCGTCGCCGTAGGGGCGGCTTCGGCATTTGAAAAAGAGCCGGGGCTGGAAATAATAGATATGCCGGACACGTACGCCACGCCCGGAATCGTCGACACGCACATACATGGCGCGGGCGGATTCGACTCGACTTCCGCAGGATCCGGCACAAGCGAAATCACACTCATGTGCAGAACACTGTCCTCGCACGGGATAACCTCGTTCCTCCCCACCATCGTATCGGCGTCCCGGGAGAAAATGTTTTCGGCCGTTTCCGCCCTCTCGGGGATAATCCAGGGTGAACATCTCTCGGGCGCGGTTCCAGTCGGCATCAACATCGAAGGGCCTTTCCTCAACAAGGAGAAGCACGGCTCGCAATATGAAAAGGAAATAAGGTCCATCGATCTCGGAGAGGCGCGCGAACTCATCGCGACCGGGCAGTCCCAGATAAAGATAATGACATTCGCACCGGAACTTGATAATTCGGTGAAGCTCATTGAACTGCTTCTCGAGAACAACATAAGCCCGTCCATGGGGCACAGCCTTGCGGACGAACAGGCCGTCCTCCGCGCCGTTGACGCCGGAGCCAGGAGATGCACCCACCTCTACAACGGCATGCCCCCGCTGCACCACAGGACGGCCGGACTGACCGCCATCGCGCTTACCGACGACAGAATACACATCGAACTTATCCTCGACGGCTCGCACATCCATCCGCTTATGGTCGACCTGGCGTGCAGGGCGAAACCAAAGGACAAGGTCATCGGGATAAGCGACGCGATACAGGGCACCGGACTTCACGACGGCCTTTACAGACTTGGAGATTCCGAAATCCAGATAGACAAGGGCCGTGTCACCACCCTGGACGGGACCCTCGCCGGCTCGACAATGACGCTTGAGCGGGGATGGCGGCACCTTGTCGCCTTCACACATCTGGAGAACACCGAGGCGTCGGCATGCCTCACATACAATCCCGCAAAAAGCATAGGCATTGACGACAGAGGCGAAATCCGCCCCGGCAAAATTGCAGACATCACATTTTTCGACTCAAAGACAAACTCGGTGCGACTGACGGTGTCCCAGGGACGCATCGTGTACGACTCGCAGGGATCCCGCAATATTTCCAACCACGGTTGAAATTCCGCAAAACACATTGGAGTCTTCCCACGGTATGACGGATGTCTGGATTATTGGGTTGACGCTTACTGAAACCCGTCATACCCTGATAATGAACGGCGATATTATCAGAACCGCGCAGACTGAAAGCATGAGCCAGAAATTTCCTATGAAATACGGGATTATGCAGAGCAGTATTCCCGCAGCAAGAGGGACGGCCCTGGACTGTTTTCTCCCATAGACGAAATATCCCATGCCGAACGCTCCGGCCACCATCCACACGAATAACGTAGCAGTATCCATTCCCTTAATTTCTCCTCGGGGAAAGTATATCAGGAAAGATTGAAACAACAAGAAATGAGTTTGACAGGATAACAGGATTATCAGGATGACTTGGCAATTGCGGGAGTGTGCCCATGCAATCCACCAAGATGCGGAGAGATGAATAAAAGCTGGAGTTCAAGCTTTAACTTGTGCATTCGTCATTTCCTAGAGAATAAAACTAAGAAACAAGCTGAAGCTTGAACTCCAGCTAATTACATTCACGAGACAGCTGTTTCCGTATTTTTGCAATAATCTCAAGTAACTTAATCTATCCGCCGTGCTTATAAAAAGAGAATGGCAAGATTCTTATGAAATCGCAAACAGGTTTGGAAAAGGTTGGGGTGCGGGGAAGGGAAGAACCTTTCCTCAAAAGGTTTTCACTGCCCCGCATCAGAGTTTTTTTAGTCTTTTACATTTGACAATGCGTCAAGCAGTCTGGAGATATCTTCTTCCGTATGCGCGGCGTTCAGCGAAATCCGCAGCCTCGCCGAGTCCTTTGGAACCGTCGGCGGCCTTATCGCTACGGCGAGGATACCCTTTTCCAGGAGCTGTCTTGAAAACTTCACAACTCTTCCGGAATCCCCGAGTATCACCGGGATGATCGGAGACGCCGTGTTTCCGGTGTCAAATCCCATTCTGCGAAGTTCGCAGACCAGCTTTGCACTTTTCGCATGCAGCGCTTTGCGGATTTCGCAGAACTCGGCCGTCTGGACAATGTCTACAGCCGCGGAAATAGAACCGTAAACTCCAGGCGGAAGCGCAGTTGAGAAAATGAAGGAGGAACATTTGTTTACAAAGTATTCCTTCATTTCGGCCGAACACGCGATGTACGCCCCGTAGGCCCCCAGAGCCTTGCTGAAAGTCCCCATTAAGACGTCTGCGTCAGTTTCAGCATGCGCCAGCCCTTCGCCCCTGTCTCCGAAAACTCCTGTCGCGTGTGCATCGTCAAGGTAGAGAATGGAGCCGTGCGCCCGGGCGATTCGGCGAAGTTTTTCAATATCGGCAAGGTCTCCGTCCATGCTGAAAACCGTATCGCTTACAATGATTTTCCGCGGCGACGGATCATTATGGATAAAACCTTCGAGGTGCCTGTAATCCAAGTGCCCGTAACGCTTAAATTCCGCCCCTGAAAGCAGGGCTCCGGAATTAAGGCTTGCATGGTTGAGCTTATCCGCAAAGAGCGAGGAGTTCCTGTCGGCAAGTGCGGGGATCGCCCCGGTGTTCGCGAGGAAACCTGAACCGAGAATCATCGAAGCTTCCGTTTTTTTCCAGGCCGCGATTTTCCTTTCGACTTCAAGATAGGGCTCAAAAGTTCCGGTGACGAGCCGCGACGCCCCTGAGCCGGCACCATAGGATTTTGTCCACTTTATTGTTTCCTCCACAAGTTTCGGATGCCCCGCCAGGGCCAGATAATTGTTTGAGGAGAAGTCTATGCATTTCCGGCCGTCGACGATGCATTCCCTGCCAGATACGGGAACAATGGGGCGAAGCCTCCGCCTGTTTCCGTTCTTCTCGGCGTCATCAAGAAATTCCTTTATGAAATCCATGGGAAGAATTCACCCCTCGCCCTTTTTGCCGTCCAAGACTTCCGATACGATTTTGGCAAGCGCATCCAATTTGAACGGTTTCTGAATGAAGCCGACGGCGCCCATGGCAATGATGCCCTGAGCCTCACCGTCTACGCTGTATCCGGAAGCCAGCAGCACTTTCACATCCGGATTGATCTCCTTCATTGCCAGGAACGTGTCTTTGCCGTTCATCTTTGGCATGACCATATCGAGGATGACCAGGTCGACGCCCTTCCAAGCACCCCGATAAATCTCCAGCGCCTCGATTCCGTCCCTGCATGCAATGACCTTGTGCCCGAACGAATTAAGCATGGCGGATAGAATGCTGCTTACGACCTCCTCGTCTTCCACCAGCATGATGGTGGAATCACCGGCCGCTGCAATCTCATCGCTCACAGCATTGTCCTGTTCCGGGACATCTTCCGCAACGGGGAAATAAAGGAAAAACACGCTGCCCCGTCCCGGCTCACTGATGACATTGATGGCGCCATGGTGATTTTGGACGGCCCCATAGACTGATGCAAGCCCCATCCCGACGCCTCTCCCCTTTTCCTTGGTGGTGAAAAAAGGTTCAAAAATATGTTTTAAAGTCTCCTTGTCCATTCCGAGCCCGTTATCGGAGACGGATATTTTAAGGCATCGGGCTGAAAGGTTTTTTGCCGGTCCCGGGTTGAGGGGGGAGTCTTCAATGTCCAGATTATCCGTGGAGAAAATCAATTCGCCCCCGTCAGGCATTGCATCCCGGGCATTGATGGCCAGGTTCAGCAGCGCATTCTGAAGCTGTGAATGGTCGCCCATGACAGTATCCTGATCCGCCTTGAGGACCATCCTGATTTCAACCCTCTTGTCAATGCTATGCTCAAGAATGGGGACAACCTCCTCGATGACTTTATGGAAATGCACTGGCGCGGTCAGATATTTCCCTTTTCTGGAAAACGCGAGCAGATCCCTGGTAAGGGCGGCAGACCGTTTTGAAGCCCGGATGATGCTTTCGGCATAATTTTTAAGTTTATTGTCGTCCAGGCGCTTTGCAAGCATTTCGGCGTATCCCATTATGCCGGTGAGCTGGTTGTTGAAGTCGTGGGCGATACCGCCCGCGAGCTGTCCGATCGCCTCCATTTTCTCGGACTGCCTCAGCCGTTCCTCCAGGAATTTCCGCTCGGTGATGTCCTCCAAAACAGCCAGGAAGTAGTCAATGGCCCTGTCAGGTTTCCGAATACATCCGACCGACATGCTGGTCCAGATCACCTCCCCGTCTTTCCTGATAAAACGCTTTTCCATTGAATAGCTGTCTATTTCCCCGGCCATCATTTTGTCAAACTGTTTCACATCCGCAGCGAGATCCTCAGGATATGTCAGTTCAACCCATGTCAACTTTACCAGCTCCTGCCTGGAATATCCCAGCATGGCGCATAGCCTGTCATTGGTTTCAATCCAGCCTTTTGACGGCGAAGTGATGGAGATTCCGATCAGGGGCAGTTCAAAGTAGCTGCGGAAGCGGGCTTCGCTGCTTTTCAAGGCATCCTCCGCCCGTTTGCGCTCGGTGATGTCAAACACCGTGCCCAGGATTGCCGGCTGTCCGCCATAGGTGATTTTGCCGGAGGTCAGATACAGCCACCGCTCGTCTCCGTTCTTCGTGACAAGCTTGTATTCCAGGCTCAAGGGAACCTCCTCCCCCCTTTCACGCGCCAGACGCCGTTGAGCGAACATCTCCCGGTAATCGGGATGGGCCAGCTCCAGGGGATCCATCGCCAGCAGTTCATCTTGAGAATAACCCGTGATCTTCAAGACGGCGTAGTTGACTTTGAGAAGGCGGTTTCCGCGGAGCACATAGATGCCGGAAGTCGTCGTATCCATCAGGGTGCGCAATGTTTCCTCGCTCTCCCGGAGGGCCATCGAAAGCCGGGCAAAGCGCCAGGCGACTAAACTTACAATGATGATCAGGATCAGTGCGGACGCCAGACTGATGCGAAGCCAGGTCAGATCATATTTCGGATTGGGATTATAGAGGAAACCCTTGATGGAAAAATTACGCGGCATCATGCCGAGGTCGGCGTAGTTCTCGGCAATGTGGCGCCAGCGGCCCGGATTCATGTAACCGATCTCGATAAGTTCCGGATGGACCAGTGAAATCATCTGCTGCGCCTCGAACAGGAGATAGTCGCGCCCGTTACGCTGCGAATATTTCGACAGGATCAGGTCTGCAATCTCCTCATGATGGTTCATGGCATAACGCCAGCCGCGCAGGCTCGCTTCGCGGAAAGCCTTTACGCGGGCAGGATGCCTGTCCATCTCCATTTCGGAAGTGAAGAGGTTGTCGCCGTAAAAGTCAATCCCGGCCGAACGCGGTGAATAAGACTGGTACGGGAATTTTATCCGGTCGAGATAATAAGGCTGGTTGGTCACATAGCCGGAAATGGCGTCAACATTGCCCCTGACAAGATCCCTGTAGTCAAAGCTGTGCTCTATGAATGCAATCCTGTCGCGGGGCACACCTTCACAATGGAGATAGGCCAGTATCTCTTCCGCCTGAGGCTCTATCATCAGCCGTTTGCCGACAAGGTCATGCACACTCAGGATTGCCTTGTCCTGACGCACCAGCAGCACATACGGCGAGTGCTGGAAAATGACGGCGAGAGCCACAAGCGGCTTACCCTCGTTCCGCTGCAGGAGGAGACTGCTGGTGCCGACACCGAAATTCGCCCTGCCTTCAAGCACCTCCTTGACCGGATCAACCCCGGGGGTCGCCTCGACTATGTCCACATCGAGTCCGGCATCACGGTAATAACCGTTCTCCTTTGCGGCATAATAGCCGGCAAACTGGAATGCATGGCTCCATTTCAACTGCAGGGTGACCCTGTCCAGCTGTTTGCCTTCCCCGCTGTCCGCAAAGGCGGTCAGGGAGCACAGGATGATGGACAGGCATATCATACAAGCCGGAACTTTACGGAGAGTCATGTTATTTAATTTTGACATCATATGTTTTTATTTCGGGCACTGCAATAAAATTTGGAACCTTGCCGATGCCGTTGCATTCAGGGCAGTTTATCCTGCATATGACCGCAACAGCTGCGGCATCCTTGCCTCTGGCGGTTTTCCTGGATTCCGTTTTACCGGTCGCCTTGCAATTCTTGCAGGGACTTTCTCCGTCCTGCACTTTTCGCGTATTATCGCCGTATGCATACGCTTTCTTTTTGGCAATCGCCTCTCTTATCTGTTCGGGTGTTGCGTCAGTCAGCGCAAACGCCTTGAGGATACCGCCTGTCTTTTTTATAAGAAGGCATTGCCGGGCCTGCCTGTCGGGAACAGCGACGGCCAGGGGAACTGTCTTTTCAATTCCGTTCACAGAAACATGGACATATTTGGATTTGGGATCCGCATCCCACCTGACTTGCGCATCCCCCCAGTATCCGTCGCGAACAACTGGCAGTTCAGTTTTTCCGGGTTCGACGTAATAGCAGGCACCGTCGGCAAACTTGAAATTCTTAATATCTCCCGCCTGTCCGAATCCGGCAATGCAAAGCAATCCGAACAAGATTGCAAAGAATATTTTCACGGCATCTTCCTCTTTACAGAATATTACGGTCACTGTAAAAATGGCCTTCGCCAGGGCGCAGCTCGAAGAAAAGCTCAAATGCCCGGCTTCGCATAAAAAAACGCAGAAGCGTTTTCATGCTACGCCGTGACAGGCTTCTCTCTTCGAGCGAAGCCTGGCCTGCCACCCGTAGCTGTCGAGCCCTGCGAGAAGCGAAGGGTGGTGCGCGAGGGGGGACTCGAACCCCCAAGGATTGCTCCACCAGATCCTAAGTCTGGCGCGTCTGCCAATTTCGCCACCCGCGCGTTCTCTTACAATAATGCGTTTTCCTCTCAGGGAAAGATGCGCTTCAATCCTTTTCTGAAACTTTTGCTGGCGACAATCCGAAATTGGTCTTGAGGGCCCCACTTAGTTCACTTATTTGCCGTTTCCCCATTTATTATTTCAAATCACGGTCTTAATTTAGACCCGACAATATTTTATAACGGTGAATCCGATTCCGAAAATGGAGGATTTTCATATGGGCGGGCAAATTATGGACGGGATACACGGACTGCTTCCGGATGGAAAAACAATACCGGCGGCAAAAAAATTACGGGCCGCATACAGAAAAGTTCCCGGCGCCCCCCTCTACCGCCGCGAATTCTGGCTGATGGGGAATACGGTGGAGAAATGGCAGAATGAGGAAGGGATGCCGAAAGATGTCCCGTTCAGCGAGCTTTTCCACCTGGATCCGCAGGGAAATCACGGACTGGGCCAGCTCGGCTGGTGTGAAGCACAGTTTTTCCCTAAATTCGAAGAGTTGAAAATCGAGGACCGCGGCGAGTGCGAAGTGATCCAGGACCATGCCGGACGATACGTTCTCTTTTTCAAAGGTAGAAGATCGGGATACATGCCGGAATATATCGACCATCCGGTGAAAGACCGGAAGACTTGGGAAAACAACGTGAAATTCCGCCTTGATCCTGAAACAGCAGAACGCATCAAGGCTATTGAAGATTCAATTCCCAAAGCCGTCAAAGCCGCAAAAGAGGGCCATATCATCACGCAAAACCTCATTGGCGGCTACATGTTCCTGCGCAGCCTCATGGGGCCCGGCGACCTGCTCTACATGTTCTACGACTCCCCCGATCTTATCCACGAGTGCATGAAAACATGGTTCACCCTGGCGGATTCGGTCATTGCAAGGCATCAGAAACACGTGACAATAGATGAGATTTTCTTCGCGGAGGACATCTGCTACAACCACGGTCCACTCATATCTCCGGACATGATGAAAGAATTTCTCATGCCATATTATAAGCAACTGATTTCAAATCTGAAAAAGCGGCAGCTTGACAGGACCCGGCATCTCTACGTCCAGGTTGACACCGACGGTCTGGCGGATCCCGTGATACCGATCTATATCGATGGAATCGGAATGAATGTGATGAGTCCGTTCGAAGTCGCTTCAGGTTGCGATGTCGTAAGGACGGGCGCGGAATACCCGGAACTTGCAATATTCGGCGGGATGGACAAGCGCGTCCTTGCAAAGAGCAAGAAAGATATCGACATCATGGCGGAGAGAATAATCCCACCGCTCCGTGAACGCGGAGGATACATTCCGACAGTAGACCACGGGGTTCCCGAAGAGACTCCATACGAAAACTATCTCCATTACAGGAAACGTTGCATCGAGCTCGGAGGATAACAACAGCTTTTCAGACAGTGAATCGTTTCCATAAATGCCGGAAATTGCCGGCAAAACCCGTCCCAAGCCGCCTTTATTCATATTTTACCATTTCCTATTAGCTTGCCTTGCATATATTTACAATATTGTATGCATTATATGCAAAACGACCATCTTGTGTTTTACAGTGCCTTAAGATATAATCTGGACATATCAGGGGAAGGCATTTCGCATGAGAATCAGTTCTACAGGTACATGCAGTGATGTTGCCAGGCTTGCGGGTGTTTCCCAGCCGACGGTTTCACGTGTCATAAACAACCATCCCGGAATAAGTCCGGCAACGGCCCTGAAGGTCAGGGATGCAGCCAAACAAATCGGATACGCGCCGGGGCGTGCCAGCATCCGCAAGGGACACAGGCCAAAAAGCAGTCGGCCAAGCTTCTACCGGAAAATGCAGGTCGCGCTGGTCTCGC
Organism: Victivallales bacterium; assembly: GCA_041662825.1. Classification (GTDB taxonomy): domain Bacteria; phylum Verrucomicrobiota; class Lentisphaeria; order Victivallales; family GWF2-50-93; genus GWF2-50-93. Next base: position 9,690 of record JBAZRS010000113.1, read on the forward strand.
AATTCAGGCCTTCACTGCTGGAAACGCCGGTCTATTCCAAGGTGCTGCGCGGAATTGAGGATGAACTCGGAAAGCTTAATTACAATTTCATCATCCGGAACCTCCCGGATGAAAATCCTGAAGACGCAATCCCCCATAAAATTGACGGTGCGATTCTTTTCCATGTGCCTGCGATGCAATCCCAAATGCAACTCCTCAGGGAACTGAGAAACATGCCGTGCGTCAGGATCATGGAGGAAATCAGCGACAATGAATTCTTCGACCATGTCACTTACAACAATACTGCTGTCGGCAGGCTTGCGGCAGAGCACCTGCTTTCAAAAGGACACAGGAAATTGCTCTACATGGGCAGGGAGAATGAAGTCGGCTACCCTTTTTACGGCCGACATCGCTCCTTCATGTCCACTCTCAGGAAAGCCGGAGCAAAAGCATTCGAAATACTGTCGGATGATTTCATTGACGAATCCGGAAACGTCCAGCTGCCTAATGTCAAAACCATAGCCGACGCAATAGAGAAAATGAAACTGCTGCCGGAATTCCCGACCGCCATTTTCGCCACTGCGGACACAATTGTGGTCGGACTTTACCACACGCTGAAGCATTACGACATCATCCCCGGCAAAGATGTCGAAATCATCGGAGTCAACAATGATTCTGTTTTCCTCAATCAGTTAAGCCCGCGTCCGGCATCAGTCGACATCAATCCCGAAAGAATCGGGCGCAAGGCCGTGGAACGCCTCCTCTGGCGAATAGACAATCCGAAGGAACCGCTTGAGAAATTGCTGTTGGAGCCGGAAATGGCGTTTTCCTAGGGAAGCAAAATTTTTCTGGGACAGAAAAATTTACCAATATAAAAACAGCTAAGAATGGAGGACATTATGAGCACGGCGAATTTAAAAAATCAGGCATGTAAAATATTCCCGCAACGGGAATATTTTACTCTCATCGAGCTCCTGGTGGTGATCGCCATCATCGGCATTCTGGCGGCAATGCTGCTGCCCTCGCTCGGAAAGGCGAGAAAGGCGGCAAAGTCCTCGATATGCCTGTCCAACCTCAAGCAGCTCGGACTCTCGACAGGAAGCTACATCGAAGATTATGATTCCTTTTTCCCGCCCTACTCAGTCAAAGCTGCCAACATCTCGTTTATGGCTCTTCTCTCATCACCCTATCTCGGAAAAGATTTCACAGACGCCCAGATGGCGCGTGGAAGCTGGACAAAGGCGCAGATCGGCGAGGCCCCGGGAGTGATTTCAATGTGGTGGTGTCCGAACGATGACATTGACAGCACCAAGACCACCTCCTCCTGGCGCGGAAGCAATTACCTGCCCAGCAGTTATGCGATGACAGGAGCGTTGGACCTCTGCTACGCAACCGCTGCCGGCTCAAGGGGTAAAGAATATTTTATATTTCAGGACTCGCCCATATACGACACCACGGCGCCCAACGGTGCAAGAAAAGTCCCCTATGTCAAAAATCCCTCCGGCAGGTTCTATCTCTGCGAAACGTATTACGGGAATTTCACCGCCGGAGCTTCGGCGTGGAACGATGCCGGCCCGCTCTGGAGAACCGATGCCTTTTTCCAGTATAATTTTTCAAAGCACAACGGTTTCACTAGACCGTTCCTCTTCGCCGATTTTCACGTGGAACCTCTTAAGGACGGGGAATTCATGTTGGCAAAATACTGGGATATAAGCCAGTGAAAAATTTTTCCGGGACGGAAAAATTTACCAGCATCATAAAAAGACGGATAGGACAATGCCTTGAGGTTAAGGAATTTCAAAATGGAACGCCGGCAACCTGCCGGCATCTTAAGAGCCACCAGGGTGGTGGCGATCCGGTAAGAAGGAACGCCGGCACCCCTGTCGGCATCTAAAATAAAGATTATAGGATAG
>JBAZRS010000114.1:0-11449 GCA_041662825.1 Victivallales bacterium
CTTTGAATCCTGCGGCCGAAAGGCAGCTCGAAAGCATTGCGCATGTCGAACCCTTGCCGTTTGTCCCCGCAACATGTATGAAACGGAGTTTTTCCTGCGGGTTTCCTATTCTGCGGAAAAGTCCGGAAACCTGTTCAAGCCCGAGTTTTATTCCGAAGATCTCAAGGTCGGAAAGGTATTTTACTGCATCTGAATAGTCTGGCATTTTCCTGGTCCATTTCATTCCGGAGGCGCTGAGGGAGGTTCATTGACGACGACAAATTCCACGGAATCTTTCCAGACTTCAATATTGTCTTTAATGGAAACCAGTTTCAGCTCCCATAAATAGTCTTTCTTTTCGGATGACGCCTTTATTTCCCTGATTTCACTCAGGAGCCTGTACTGCTTGTTTGAATCGGTTTCCCCGGAGGGAAGTATCATTTTCATTCTGATGAGGCTCTGCCAGAGTTCAATGGGCATGTTGTTGACCGCACCTGTCGAGGCGGTGAACTCATTTACTATGCGGGGAAGATTGATTCCCGCCGACGATATGGGGGTGCAACGCGTGGCTATCGAGGTGACCATGAAATCAACTGCGCTTTTCCTGTCGAATACGTTCAGCTTTATCTCGGGTGTGACGATCGGCCCTTCCGGCGGCTTGCCCGGTGGGACGGAATTGCAGGATGTGAGGATTGTGGCGAAAATCAAGGCCAGGGCGCATAGCGGAAATTTACTCGACATATACATAAGAAAGATGCCTGAAAATGCAGATTTATTATTGCGAAAACGAATCTAAATCTATGGCGTTTATTTTTATCTTCAAGATTACCTTAATAAGAATATGGAAATCTTCTCATGACGGTTTATTTTATGAACCTGTGCCGAAGTGGCGAAATGGCAGACGCGCTAGACTCAAAATCTAGTGTTCTCACGGACGTGTGGGTTCAAGTCCCACCTTCGGCACCAGCTTATAACCCTTATTTTTAACAGGAGATAATCCCCATGTCATTCCAATTCCCGTTCCGTCAGATCCACCTGGACTTTCACACCGGCCCCAATATTCTGGATGTGGGAAAGGATTTCGATGCGGACGCTTTTGCGGACCAGCTGGTCGAGGCGAGGGTGAACAGCGTAACTTTGTTTGCGAAATGCCATCACGGACACCTTTACTACAATACCAAGCATCCGGCTCGGCATCCCGGCATGAAGAAGGATTTGAACCTGCTTGGCGAACAGGTCGAGGCCCTGCACAAACGCGGCATCCGCGCACCCATATACCTGAGCGTTCAGTGCGACGAATTCGCCGCAAACACCCATCCCGAATGGCGCGTAGTGCTTCCTGAGAACAAGCTGGCGGGTTCGCCCCTGGACGCCTGCTGGCATATTGTCGACATGTCCAGCCCGTACCAGGATTATCTGGCAGACCAGTTGTCGGAAGTCCTTAAATTATTCCGTCCTGTGGACGGCATCTTCCTTGACATGTGCTGGGATCAGCAGAGCATATCCACCTGGGCCCTCGCCGGTATGAGCAAGGCGAATCTCAATCCGGAAAAGGAGGAGGACCGCATCGCATATTCCCACAAGGTGTCATTGAACTATATGGCGCGCTACAAGGGTATTGTTGACAAAGCCTCTGGTAAAAAAGAGGCGCCAGTCGCCTTCAATTCGCGCCCGCTCTGGAATATGGCAGAGGAAAAGAAATTCCTGCGCCATATCGAAATCGAAGCACTGCCCACCGGAGGATGGGGATACATGTATTTCCCCCTCAATGTCCGCTTTGCCCGCACATTCGGACTGCCGACACTTGGGATGACGGGCCGTTTCCACAAGAGCTGGGCTGATTTTGGAGGTCTCAAACCCCAGGCGGCCCTGATGTACGAATGCTGCCAGATGCTGGCACATGGAGCCCGCTGCAGCGTAGGAGATCAGCTTCATCCGCGCGGCACTTTGGATGCCGGAGTATATGACATGATAGGTTCAGTATACAGCCATGTTGAAGCCTGCGAGCCGTGGTGCGACGGCGCCAAGCCTGTGACTGACATTGCTGTGCTGAGGGCTCCGGAGGGCGGATATCATACGAAACCCGGGAATGCCAATGAAGGTGCGGTTCGCGCCCTCACCCAGCTCGGATACCAATTCGACTTCATAGCACTCAATTCCTCCTTTGACGCCTATAAGACCATCATCGTGCCGGAAGGCGTGACAGTCGCTCCGGAACTGGCATCTCGTCTGAAAACATTCGTCAGCAAGGGAGGATCTGTCTTATTTTCCGGTCAGGCCGGTTTTGACAGTGAGGGGAAACCGGTACTTGGAGAACTCCAAGGCGTATCAAATGCCGGAGAGTCTCCGTTCACCTGTACATATATGCGTTTCCAGGGCGACTTCGCAAAAGGGATTGCGGCAAACAGCGATCATGTGATGTATGAAAAGGGACTGCGCCTTAAAGCCAAACCGGGAGCAGAGGGTTTTGTGCGTATAATCGAACCCTATTTCGAGCGTAGCTGGGAACACTTCAGTTCTCACAACCAAACTCCAGGTGATAAAATCTCCCCATATGTGGCTGCCGTGCGAAAAGGACAAATCATCACATGCGCCTTCCCGGTCTTCAAGACCTACGGTTCACACGGGAATCTTGCCAGCAGACATCTTATCGCCAAAATGATGGGCCTTCTGCTTCCGGAACCTCTGCTCAGGGTTTCAGCGCCCAGTTTTGTGGAGACAACTGTCACACGGCAGGCCAAACGCACCATTGTCCACCTTCTCAGCTATGCTCCGGTGCGCCGCACGCCGAATCTGGATATCGTGGAGGAGGCATCATTGGTCAGGGATCTGCCTATTTCACTGCGTCTGCCTAACGCCCCGAAAAAAGTCATGTTGCAGCCGGCCGGAGAGGAAATTTCCTTCAAGTACAATAAGGGCTATGCCGAACTGGTGTTGCCGGAATTAAACGGGCACGCGATGATAGTGTTCGAGTAAAAATTTTCCCGCAGTCGCGGGAAAATTTATCATTTATGAATATTCGCAAGACATGACAAAATTGACAGGATAACAGGATTGGCTGGATAAGGAGATCCTGTTTTACTTCTGTTCGGGCAGGTCTCCGAACACGTCGTCCTGCATTCTTTTTTTAGACTTCAGGTTGTTTTCGAAAACCTTATGGACCGCCCGCTGTTCGACGGGATTGAGTTCGTCATCAAGATCCGCCTCCATCGCCTTTGAGGTGGCTTCGTCTTCTTTCTGTATTTCTTCACGGAAGCCTTTGAGCTGGCTGTTCACTTTTTTTACATCATCGGTATCGTTTGACGCGCAGCCGCAAAAGTAAATGGCGATAAGAGCCAAAACAGAATATATTGGAAACTTTATCGGCATGGTGATTTTCATGGCATCCCCCTTTTAAGATTTGTTTTGCACTTAATTCAACTTAGAACATAAATTTTACTTTCCCAAAGGAAAAATTAAAAGAACCTTATTTCAGGAAATTCTGTATGCCTGTGAAGATCATCTGGGCGGCTATTGCGGAAACCACAAGCCCTGTAAGTTTGCTGAGAATGGTCAATCCGCGCTGACCTATGAGTTTTTCGATGGGTGATGCAAGCAGGAGCAGAATCATCACACAGAAAACAGCCAGGAGCAGGGATCCGCATCCCAACAGCCTTGTATGGATTTCTGTTGTTTCAGCGCCCATTACCAGAAGTGCTCCGGTTGTTCCGGGACCGACAATCACAGGTATTGCCAGGGGAACCACGGCAATATCTCCCCCGTCTTCTTTTGCCAGCCCGTTTTTTGCGCCTCTTACAAGATCCACGGCCGACAGGAAAAGAATCGCCCCAGCCCCTATTCTGAATGCATCAAGGGTTATCCCGAATATTGAAAAAATATAGTTTCCGAAAAAATACAGAACAGAACATGTGATTATCACCGCTAACGTCACCCGAAGCGCAAGATTTGTCTTTGCCGGAGGTTTCATTTTACGGGTCATGACAAGAAAAAATGAAAGCGCAAAAAAGGGTGTCAGTATGAAAAAAAACTTTATCCATACCGTAAAAATTTCTGAGAATACCTGCATAAATGCCTTATTTTCGTGTTCCTTCAAATTTCTTCCGTAGCCATTCATAAACGACTAGTTGTTCATCTTGCCCAGCTCTCCTGATTTGAGAAAGCAACCAAATTGAGCTAGCCTTTTCTGTCGTGATGTTTTTAGCTCCTTGATTACATGATGAGCAAAGAGCTCTCAGATTTGACAACTCGTCCTTGCCTCCAAGTGACTTATCCTTGATGTGACCGATATGGAGTCGGACTTTTCGATGTGTTGCCGGGTCGATCTCACCGGGAGTAAGTCCGCACATCTGGCAGGTGAAACCATTTCGATCCAGAACTTCTGCACGAAGTCGGGCAGATATGGTGCGCGCAAATTGAGGAAGAGTTTTCTGGGTCGGCTTCTCACGCAAAAGATATTGTCCGGGCTTTAGGTCAGTGCTGTCATTGTGTGAAAGAATTGGCCAACCTTCTTCATCGCGAAGTTCGCGTAAGCGGCGGCTATTGGACTGCACCATCGGCAGCAGTTTGTAATTCGTGTGATTCAATAACGCGACCAATGTTTGCTAACAGAAACTGCCTGATCTTTTCTTTAGATCCGATCGGACTCATTGAAAACTCCTTGTCGTTATACTGATATGGTTAACATTAGATGATTAACAGTAAGGCACATGTGACTCGAAAAACCGTAATTGAACGGCCGTTCGTGATTTAGTTGTTGGATATTTGCCATCGAGCGCGTCAGCAATAGCTCCTCCGACAGCGGATGCAACTGGTGGAGGAAATGCGTTGCCTACTTGTCTATAAGCCGCCGTCTTCTTGCCACTAAACTTCCAGAAATCTGGAAATCCTTGGACGCGAGCTACCATTCGGACAGTCAAGCGTGGTAAGGCATCTTCTGGGAAGTCGCGCGGCGGTGGTTCATCAGCTATGCCAATACCATCCACACCGAGTTCTCTCCATTGTTTTCTGGCGCGGGTCGGCCCCAAGTCAGGTCCGCCGTGTTTTTTTGATCCGCCCACTACGGTTGGGGCAATTTGCTGTGCCTGTAGCTGCCAATGCTCTGCACCCTTCCAATCCCTTGAAGCCATAAGGTCTTTAAGTGTATCGCCAACAGTTACTTTTATGGGTTTTGGCGCAGGCCATTCAAAGAAAGACATGCGTTCCTTGGGAAGTGCAACAAGAATGAAGCGTGGGCGCAATTGAGGTACACCGTAATCTGCGGCCTGTAAAACCTTCCATTCGGTTTCGTAACCAAGTCGATTTAGAGATGAAAAGAGGTTTTCGCGGTATTGGGTGAACTTCGCAGAGGCAAATCCCGGTACATTTTCAAGTAGGACTGCCTTCGGCTTCATCTCTTCGATTAGACGAAGTGCATCAGGAAACATATCTCGATCATCGTCCACCCCGAGCTGTTTGCCTGCTATGGAAAATGGAGGACAGGGAACTCCAGCCGCGAACAGATCAACTTTTTCCCATCGACTACCGTCCACGAGGCGCATGTCATCTTGCCGGACATCCCACTGTGGCCGGTTCAGGCGTAATGTAGTGCAACAATGGGCGTCAATTTCGACGGCGACGACACAATCAAACCCTGCAGCCTCCAGCCCCAGCGCTTGCCCACCGCCTCCGACACAAAACTCTGCAACTGTAAATCGACCCATTAAGCACCATTATGAAATAATTGTTTGTGATTTTGATAATTGAATACAGATACTTTACAAGATTTTCTTGGAAGGTACAATGTCATTTTCCGGCTAACTATCAAACTCAACAGTAGCATTTTGCGGTTAGTTATATGGAATTATTAAGATATTATGACTCAAAGCTTCACCACTTCACGGCTGAATACATCTTTGGCCTTGTCGTAGTTTATCAGAGTGACACATCCGTTTCTCGTCACCGAACCTGCGCATATCTCCCCTCTTCCGCGCTCATCTGTCTTAGCGTACGGCCTGTGTACATGACCGCAGAGGGAAAGGTCAAGCCTGCCGCTCTTCAGGAGTTTCAACACTTCCCTCTCTCCCCAGATCCTGTGCCTGAACCTGAGTATAGGATGATCTTCATCTATGGGATAATGTCCGACAAGCACCAGCGGCTTGTCCTGTTTTTCCGAACAGGCCTTCACGATGAAATCGCTGCTTTCCCTGGTCATATATCCGCATGAGGAAAGAAGATTTGTCGGAAAGCTTTCGTTGACAATGATGAAATCGCAGTCGCCGAGGCTGATTTTCACCGGAAGATCGTCAAAGGAAAAAGCGTCCCTGTTGAGAAACTTTACAGCGTATTTCATCGCATCGACGCATCTTTTATTGTAAACATAATAGTCGTGGTTGCCGGGAATGTACATCAGTGGAATCTGCGAATTTCGCACAAGGGGATCGAGTATGTCGAACTGCTGTTTGAACTCGCCTGGTTGTCCGGTCGAGGTGATGTCTCCCGTAAGTACTGCAAGGTCGGGTTTCTGTTCGATGATGTAGTCGACAGCCTTTTTCAGATAGCTCTGGTCATGCTGGTACTTCCGCCTGTAGGAGAAGTTGAAAACCCCCACCCAGCGTTTGTCGACATATGCCAGCCAGTCTTCTGCAGGTCCGCCCGCATGGGGATCTGAAAAATGTATTATCTTCATGGGAACGTTTTCCTGTACGCTTTGATCTTTAAATTTATCACAGGCAGGAAACCTGTGATAAATTTAATTATGTAGAGTTAATTTCAAAATTGGCGAAATTAAGGTAGGGACGACTCGCCGAGTCGTCCGCTTTGAGGCGGCTGTTTCTGCGAAACCGCCCTAACTTCAACAATTTGGGAAAATACCCATTTAGTTTAAAGTAATCAAGCAATCCAGCTGGGAATAATAGAATATTGCAATAAAATTGGAATAACAGGCTGGAAAGCCTGTCTTACTTAAGAAATCCGTTGATTATGGAATTGGCCTGCCTTGAATTCCTGTCTTCCTCCTCTTATTTATACTCCCATGAAACTTGAAAACTCAATAGGCAATACCTCCCTCGAATTGATTCTTGTACATCTTGCCCTGTTGTTAGGCATAGTTTTTACCGTGATGGTCATTGCAAGCATGCTGCGCCAGAGACGGTCCCCGCAAAGTTCTGTGGCATGGCTGCTTTTTATTATCTTCTTCCCGTATATAGGGGCTCCCGCCTATCTGATATTGGGACGGAGAAAAATAAGGGCTGTTCCCGGAATGCGTGCTGCGAAACTGGCAACCAGCGTGAAGCAGACAGTTTCGGAAGAAAAGGCGACCTATACCGACCTGATGCTCAGATCCTATGGCGTTCCAGGAGCGACCGGCGGTAACCGCGTTAGAATGCTGACAACCGGACAGGAAGGTTGGGAAGGGCTGGTTGAAGTCATAGGGAAAGCCCGATCAACCCTGCATGTCGAAACCTTCATATTCAGTTCGGATGAAACCGGCAAAGAAATACTGAAACTACTAGTGAAAAAGGCTGAAAGCGGCGTCAAGGTTCGACTCCTCGTAGACGCCATCGGTTCATTTCACACATCTGACAGGTTTTTTGAGCCGTTAAAAAAGGCGGGAGGCAAGGTCGCCAGGTTCTCTCCTATTTTCCATAATCCCCTGAAATTCAGAATGAACCTGAGGAACCATCGCAAGATTACCGTTGCGGATTCACGCTGGGCAATGGCGGGCGGAATGAATATTGTCTCCGATGACATGAGTCCCGAAGCCAGGCCGGGACAGTGGAGCGACCTTTCCTTTGTCGTGGAAGGTCCGGAGGCGTTCAATTATGAACAGGTATTCAGATCTGACTGGCTCTTAAGTTCCGGAGAGGAGATTGTCCTGGATCCTGAGAAAAGTGATATGGCACCGGATGATGAAAGCAAATCGGTTATACAAGTCCTTCCATCCGGGCCGGACATGGTTTTCGACACCATATATGACACAATAATGACATCCACCTTCGAGGCGCGTGAACGGCTTTGGATCATAACTCCGTATTTCGTGCCGGACGAGGCGCTGGCAAAAGCCCTGATCATAGCGTGCCACCGCGGAATTGACGTGCGCATAATTGTGCCGGCAAAGTCGAATCATCCGCTGACAGACATGGCCGGCGCAAGCTTTCTCAGGGAGATAGACGCTGCTGGAGGAAGCATCCTGCGCTATGCCAAGGGGATGGTACACGCCAAGGCGCTTCTTGTTGACCGGCGCATGGCGATGGCCGGATCAGCCAACATGGACCTGCGGAGTTTTTTCCTGAACTGCGAAGTCATGCAGCTCTGCTACTCGCTTCCGGAAATACTTGCAATAGAGAAATATGCCGAAATGCTCTCCAGGGATTCAATCAAGGGGATGCCTAAAATAGGGGCCGTCCGCGATATAGCTGAATCGATAGTCCGGATGGGTTCCCCTCTGTTGTAATCCGGCATATTGCTTTTTTCACAAGGTGAAAAAAGCTTCTTCTACTGTTTCTTTTCAATCAGCGCGACATACGCCCCGTCGTTGCTATCCGTAGGGAGGATTAGTTTTTCCTCTTTCAGAATGAACTGCGGCTTTTCCGAAACAAACTTCTTGACCTGCATGGAATTTTCCTCGCTTTCAACACTGCATGTGCTGTAAACAAGTCTTCCGCCCGGTTTAAGAAGCTTTGCGGCACCGTAAAGGATTCTTTTCTGATCTTTGACAATGCCGTTGAGCCTCGGGATTGAAAAACGCCAGAGAGCGTCGGGTTTGTGCCTGCCCACGCCGGTATTGCTGCACGGTACGTCTAAGAGGATGGCGTCAAAACTTGATTCCTTGAACGCCATCCCGTCGGAGGAAACCACCAGGGAAATATCTCCGCATTTGGATTTGGCGAAGTTCTCTACTGTCCTTTTCTGCCTGTCAAACGAGGAATCTGATGCCAGGAGGGTTCCGCCCTTCATGAGTTCTGCAAGCGCCATCGCCTTTCCGCCGGGGGCTGCGCAGAGGTCGGCCGTAACATCATTTTTGGTGGGATTGAGCATTATTGCGGAAAGGACTGTGACAGGATCCTGTACATATATTTTACCGTCTTCCAGCCATTTGTTTCTGAAAACATTTTCCGGATGGTCGGTACCGTAGAATTTGAACGGTGCCAGGTCAAAACCTGTCTTGACTTCATAGCAGCCCGCCTCCTTGAGTTCTTCTCCGGGTATCTCCGTAAGCAACCTGAAAGTAAACGGAGGCTTGCTCCTCAGAGTCTTTGCGAAGTTCGCAAGTTCCTCGTCAGACCAGCGTTCTTTCCATCTCTTGTAAAGCACCTGAGGCAGGTTGAGTTTTACATCTAGGGGAGCATCCTTTTCAATTTCAACAGGATCCATTGACGCCGTCCTGCGCAGGACGGCGTTTATGAAGCCGGCCGGTCTGGAGCCGTAGCGGCGGCGCGCGTAGTCAACCGCCAGATTAACGGCAATTTCCTTAGGTATGCCAGTATGGAACCAGGATTCCGTCAAGGCTACTGAAATAAGTGTCATGAACTTGCGGTCGACATCTCTTGCGAATTTCGCAATTGCGAACTCTATCAGGGCCCTGTTCCTGAAATAGGTGTAGAGAAGACTGGATATGCTCCGCCTGTATTTTGTGGCGTTAGGATCCTCGTCGAGAAAACTGTCGAGCATGACACCCTTATCCCAAAGTTCCAGTCCGTCGAGTGCCGTCTTGAATATGACCGATGATATGTTTTCGTTTTCCATAAGTAATATGTTTTCTTTCTTGAGGTAACTCGGGATACCATCCCGAGATTGATTCGCGGGGTACTACCTCGCGCTGCTTTTCCTAATCTACAGTCAAAATTATCCTGATATAGTTTTTAAGAAAAATAAATTCATTATTTTTCTGAAAAACTATTATGCCATGATATATTTTTTCCTTTATTTTCAAATAAAGGGGAAAAATATTACAATGGAATTTCTCATAAATGCGGCGATAATGGGTGTGGTTGAAGGCATTACTGAATTTCTGCCGATAAGCAGCACCGGGCACCTGATAATCGTGAATCATTTCATCAAGTTCAAGGAGCCTTTCGCCCACATGTTTGAGGTTGTGATTCAGCTCGGGGCCATTCTTTCCGTAATTGTTTATTTTCACAGGAAGCTGAATCCCATGGTTGCCGATGCCCAAAAGAGGGAAGAAGTTTTTTCAATATGGAAGAAGGCGATTGCGGGTGTAGTTCCCGCGCTGATAATTGGGGGGACTCTGGGGAAGAAGATTTCAGAGAATCTTTTCAATCCGGGGGTTGTCGCAGGTGCACTGATAATCGGAGGAATAATCCTTATCATTATAGAAAGCCGGAAGAAGACCGAAAAGATGCACAGTGTTGCCGACATCACGTACGGAATAGCTATTGCGATTGGCTTGATCCAGTGTCTGGCGATGGTTCCCGGCACCTCAAGGGCGGCGGCAACCATTATCGGCGCAATGCTGCTCGGGGCATCAAGGAGCACCGCCGCAGAATTCTCCTTCTATCTGGCAATCCCGACAATGGCTGCAGCCTCGGCATACTCGCTACTTAAACATTCCGCCACAATGACTCCGATGGAATGGCAGGCTCTGGCGGTCGGTTTCGTCGTCTCATTCCTGGTCGCCTGGGCAGTCATCGCCTTCCTGATGAATTATATAAGAAAACATGATTTCAAACCCTTCGGATATTACCGGATAGTCCTCGGAATACTTGTGCTCATATTCTGCATGAATTGAAGTCAATTGCATTTTTGTCGATTGAAGTGTAATTGTTAATCTAGCCCCCTGCCAGTTTATCTGGCAGAAGCAGGAGATTGTTTAGGCTAATGCAGGAGAACAATCTATTCCCTCCTTGCATACGGCGGTGTCACCGCCGGATGCAAGGAGGGCGGTGTAGCCGGTTACAATAGCTTGAAATCTTTTATTCCTGCCAGATAAACCGGCAGGGGATAATATGAATATATTTATGCAGGAAATATGCGTATAGTAGACATTGACAGCTATATTTTGATAACAATTGAGGTGTATTATGCTGGCAGTCGTGAAAACGCCCCGTATTGAAATATCCATGAATGGACCGGGAGTTCCGGAACTTTTGTCATGGATAGGCAAGAAGTTCGACATAAGTACTGAAAGGAGCATGCAATGAAAAAATATTTTAGTATGCTGATTCTCGCCGTTTCGGCTTTCTTCATAATCGGTTGCGAGACTGTTCCCTTCACAGGAAGAAGCCAGCTCATGCTTACAAGCCCATCCGAGGAAGCCCAGCTAGGCGAACAGGCATGGAAAGAAGTGCTATCGCAGAACAGGGTGTCGGGCAATTCTAAATACAATATCGCACTTAAACGGGTCGGTGCGAATCTCGCAAAAGCCGCCAACAAACCCGACTACAAATGGGAGTTTCTGGTGTTTGATAACAACGAACCGAACGCATTCTGTCTTCCCGGCGGGAAAGTCGGGGTTTATTCCGGGTTGTTCCAA
>JBAZRS010000115.1:0-11434 GCA_041662825.1 Victivallales bacterium
TGATTTTGAAATGCTCAGGACGAGTGTGCTTTTGAGGCTGACGGCTTTCATCACGTCGCTTACACCGGCGGGGTCGGTGTTGTCGGTGAAATAGATTTTGAGATAACCTTTTCTCTTGCCGCCGCCGAGTTCATTCCAGTAGGGTCCGTTTATGGCGAACTGCAGAAGCTGGGGGCCGAGGGCGGATCCTCCGATTCCGTTTATCACAACTGAATCAAGCTTTTTCCCGGTGCTTCCCTTTATAACTCCGCTGCGGACGTCTTCGACGAATTTTTCAACATCGGCAAAAAGCTGGCTTGAAGGATAGGCTATGCGGTCTGTGAAATGGGTGACTTTCCTGTTTTCATCAGGGTTCTTTATTTCACCGGCCTCTATTTTCTTCATTTCCTCATGCGCGTTTGCGAATTTCGCAGACAACTGTACGAGGTCGTTCTCAGTAAAATTCATTCCGGCCACGTTAAGCGTGAATCCCGTCTCGCCGTCGATGAAATCATAGTTCCTGCTTCTTTCAATACATTCTGCCGATGTCATATTATTTCCCCTATTAATGTTAATATTTGTTTGGAAGACCGTAAAGATAAATCAATCAATCGAAATTGCCAGCCGTTTTTGATTTTGAAATATCCGGCGCAACAGGGTACCTTCGCCTCATGAATAACACGGAGGGAAACCGGAATGGAGAATCGGAAGGATGAAATAACAATAAGGACTGCGGTTTGCAGCGACCTGAGAAGCATTGTCGAACTCACGGAAAAGGAATTCCGGAGCGCCTCGATAGATGCGAAAATAGAAGACATTATCGGGGGCATCCCCTGGATTGAAACAAAGGCCGCGGTGCTGAAAAGCGAACTTGAGAATAATCCGGACGGATGTTTTGTGGCGGTACTGGACGGAAAGGTCGTCGGATATATAACCACTGTCATTGTCAGCATTGCGTCCCGCGGAGTTGTTGCGAATATCGCAGTCTCCTCAAAACTTCAGGGTATGGGCATAGGCAGGAAACTCATAGGCCGGGCAATTGAACATTTCGGGAAGCTCGGATTGCATCAGGCCAAGATAGAAACCCTTGCGACCAATCAGACGGGGCAACATCTCTACCCGTCACTGGGATTCAGGGAAGTGGAAAGACAAATTCATTACGTCATGCCGCTTGCGGAGGGGAAGAAGGATTGACGGGATGATAATGAACATGAACCCGCTTCAGGAGATGTATCCTCCGATGCAGTTCCTCTTCCACCTGGCTGGCAATGTAATCGCCCTCCGCAACGGTAAGTGAACCGTCTATCCCGATGGTGACATTTATGACCAGGTACTCCCCGAAACGATGCGCCAGTATTTCTTCGACATCATGGACTCCGGGAATACTTGACAGTGCCTGTGTGACCTCGTGATTCAGCATTTTCCCCGGCACGGTATCCATCAGGTCGTCCGACGATTTGCGCAAGATCTCAATTCCAGTACGCAATATGACCAGGGCCACCAGGGCGCCCGCCAGCGGATCCACCCATGTGTATCCCATCCTGCCAAGGAAGATTCCAAGACTTGCGGCCGATGCCGCATATATGTCATTGCGATGGTCGCATGCCAGCGCGAGTATTGCGGAATTATTTGTCTTCTTGCCGATCTTCTGAGTCATGGACGATAATACAATCTTAATGACTACCGTGAAAAGTCCGACCGCAAGAGCCGCCAGCGACGCGCCGCCGAAATCGCTTTTCCCGGTCCAGAGATCATACACCTTGTTGATTGCATCCCAGAATATCGCAATGGCGGTTGTCACAACGAACGCGCCCACAGCCAAAGCCGCAATGCTTTCCAGCTGCCGGTGCCCGTAGGGATGCTCATCGTCTGCAGGCTTGTGGGCCATCACCATGAAAATGCGTACGACAATATAATATGCGACATCAGATGTCGAGTTAATGCCGTCAGCCAAAAGCGCGGGACTGTGTCCGACAACTCCTATTATGGTCTTGATCACAGCCAGGAAAATATTGGAGACCAGCCCGACGTTTACGGCCAGCATGCTGTAATCCCTATGTTCCTTAGTTTCCATTATCATTCCCCGATTTGAATCCGCAATGTCCTGTCTTTGTAATCTATTGTCTGTTAAACATCTTTCAAACGCGTCTTTACCGATAAAAAAAAAGAGAGACGGCGTCCAGCCGTCTCTCTTTTTCATATTTCACGTTTGACCTTATCCTATGGCGACACCGCCGGTCTCGCCTGTTCTGATCCTCAGGCATTCATTGAGGTCCAGGACGAATATCTTCCCGTCTCCGACTTCGCCTGTCCTGCCTCCTGCGACTATCGCATCGACGGCGGGTTTCACGAATTCGTCGTTCACAGCTATCTCAAGTTTGATCTTCTTGAGAAGGCTTCCCGCCTCCTTGTGGCTCCTGTAAACCGTCGCCACACCTTTCTGGCGCCCTCTTCCCATGACCGAAGTCACTGTCACCAGGTGAATTTCCTTTTCCTCAAGTTTCTGCAGGATGTCGTCCATCCTGTCGGGCTGTATGACTGCTATGATATATTTCATAAATCACCTCCTATTCCAATGTTGTATATGCTGCTTCACGATGCTCGGTGAGATCAAGTCCGACTCTTTCCTCATGCTCCCCTACCCTGAGTCCGAACAGTTTGTCGACAACCCAGAACAGGATATAGCTGACGATGAAAGAATAGACCATTGTTATGAGGACCGCCTTGATCTGTATCATGAGCTGCCCGGGATTCCCGTAGAAGAGGCCGTCGGCCCCGCCGGGATTCACGAGCTTTGTTGCAAAGAGGCCCGTTGCGACCGCTCCCCATATTCCGCCTATTCCGTGTACTCCGAATGCGTCAAGGGAATCGTCGTACCCGAATTTAGCCTTGCAGAAGCTGACGGATATGTAGCATATCGCGCCTGCGCCAAGCCCGATGAGGATGGATCCCATAGGTGTTACAAAACCGGATGCCGGAGTGATTGCGACAAGTCCCGCAACCGCACCTGTTATCACGCCAAGAACAGTGGAGCGCTTGTTGAAGATAAGATCCATGACAGCCCATGTAAGGCCTGCAGCAGCGGTCGCTATGTGGGTCACCACAAACGCACTGGCGGCAAGGCCGTTGGCGGCAAGTGCGCTTCCGGCATTGAAGCCGAACCAGCCGAACCAGAGCAGTCCTGCGCCGAGAACCGCGAAAGGCAGGTTGTGCGGAGGAGACATCTTGTTCGGGTAGCCTATTCTCTTCCCCAGGAAAAGGGCTGCCGCAAGGGCGGCCATTCCGGCATTGATATGCACAACTGTGCCGCCTGCGAAGTCAAGAGCCCCCATCCCTCCGAAAGTCCCGAGCAATCCCTTGTCGGCCCACACCCAGTGGCAGACCGGATCATAAACTATGGTAGTCCACAGCAGCGTGAATATGCAGAACGGCACGAACTTTATCCTCTCGGCGAATGCGCCGATGATAAGGGCCGGGGTTATAACCGCAAACATGGCCTGGAAAATCATGAAGGCCTGGTGCGGCGCCGTCGAGGCGTAAACCGCATGCGGGGTAAGTCCCACATCCTTAAGACCGATCCAGGAAAGGTCCCCGATGAACCCCTTCACATCCGGTCCGAAAGACAGGGTGTATCCCAGAATCACCCATTGTATTGACACCAGACAGAGAATTGCCATGCACTGCATCAGCACGGAAAGCACATTCTTCCGCCTGACCAGGCCTCCGTAGAAGAAGGCAAGCCCGGGCGTCATCAGCATCACAAGCGCCGCGCTTGCCAGAAGCCATGCGGTGTCACCGCTGTTAATTGCAGGCGGTGCAGCCGCAACAGCTGCTGCAATCGCCGGTGCAGCCGCTTCCTCTGCAGCCGCAACACCGGCAAAACCGGCGCCGAGAGCTGCTACGGGAAGCATTCCGTAAATTAAACTCCTCTTTCTCATAATCTCTCCCTTTCGTTTATCGCAGCCCCTCGCCGCGATTATTAAATTATGATTTAGCTTTTAGCAGAGCCCATGCCAAACGAATGTTTATCACACTTATAATACTACATATCAAATACTTATAAATATTACTCAGGAATTACCATAAAGTTATTCACAGGCACTTATGTTACATTCCTGTAACTTATCTTTATTTTTATAACATTTATGGCCAGATAACTTTCTCGTGGCAAATATTATTTCCAAGTGTAGATTTATACCGATTTGAAAAAGAACGCGTCAGCTGAGTGACGCGGCTACAGCAACTCCTCACTGCAGCCGCGTCACTCTGCTGACGCGCTCTTAGATTGCACTCACCATCAACAGGAAATATACGGACAGGATCCAATGAAAACAATCAGTTACAAGAGCGGCAATTTCCAGAAAGAGCTCGGAAGTCTTTTCACCAGACAGGTCTGCCCGAAGGGTATCGAAGAATCAGTAAGGAAGATTGTCGAAGACGTGCGTCTCAACGGCGACAAGGCTGTCTCAAAATACCTTTTGAAATTCGATTCGGCCGATCTTAAGCCAGACCGTTTCCTCGTCCCGGACAGCGAAATCCGCGAGGCGGGCGGGAAAGTTTCTCCAGACACAAAGAAGGCGATCAACACTGCAATCAGAAATGTCACAGCATTCTCTAAAAAACGCATCCCCAAAGACTGGAAATTCTCCCCGCGCCCCGGCGTAGTGCTGGGCGAGAAATTCTCCCCGCTGAACCGCATCGGCGCATATATCCCCGGCGGAACCGCACCGCTCATCTCCACATCCGTCCACACCGTCGCAATTGCGAAATGCGCAGGAGTCAGGCAAATTGTCGCAGTCACACCTCCAAATAAAAACGGCGAAATACATCCCGCCCTGCTCTATGCACTTTCAAAATCAGGAGCAACAGAGATCTACCGCCTGGGCGGAGTTTACGCCATCGCCGCACTCGCATACGGCACAAAGACAGTTCAAAAGGTCGACAAGATAGTCGGCCCCGGAAATGCGTATGTCACCACCGCGAAGAAGATCGTCTACGGCGATGTCGCCATCGACATGGTCGCCGGCCCTTCAGAGATTATGGTCATAGCCGACAAGACATGCCGTCCGGATTTCATCGCCGCCGACATGCTTTCCCAGGCGGAACACGGCAGCGGACTTGAGCAAGCCGTTCTCGTGACTGACTCCTCTGAGCTTATTGAAAAAGTGAAAGAACAGCTTGTCGCACAAGCAAAACTTCTAAAACGTTCGGCGCCGGTCGCAAAAGTCCTGGCAAACGGGGTGTTTTTCATCCTCGTCAAAAACATCGCAGATTCTGCGGATATCGCAAACCGATACGCCCCTGAACACCTTGAGATCATGTGCTTGAAGGCTGAGGTCATTGCATCTAAGATAAATGCCGCAGGAGCAATATTCATCGGACAGTGGACACCGGAACCGGTAGGTGATTTTGTCGCAGGCCCCAGCCACGTCCTCCCCACTGCAGGCACGGCGAAATATTTCAGCGGCCTTACCGTGGAACAGTTCTTCCGCCGCACCAGCATCCTCAAATACGACAAAAAATCTTTCTTGAAAGAGCTTCCCCAGATTGCGAAGTTCGCAGAAATAGAAGGGCTGGACGCCCACGGCAGAAGTGCGACGATCAGGGACAGATAGTCGTCAGCTGACAGTCTCAAGTCGTTGGTCGTTAAAGGGGGAAATCCAGGAACAGCTCTTGCGAGCTTGACTGCAAGCGAATTCTTCAAAATTTCTGTGCACTATGTAGTTAAGCCAGTAAGGGCTGTTCTTTTTCCTTTGTGGTCAGATGGATTCCATGTAAAATTCAATTAATTCTATAATGTGGCAGAGGCGACTCGCCTGTGTTTTAAGTAAATTAACAAGAACAGGCGAGACGCCTGTACCACATTCTTTTACTTTACCAGGGTGATTCTGTTTCGTCCGCGCTTCTTTGATTCATATAAGGCCATGTCGGCCTTGTAGATGATATCTTCAAGCGACAGATCCAAGACGTCCTCCTGATAACATGCTCCTATTGAAATCGTAAGGTTGATGGACAGCCCCCCGTATTCAAAATGCCTCTCTTCGATTTGCCTGCGGATCCGTTCACAAAGCCTTTCAGTGTCCACGAGGGATATTGCACCCCTCAGAAGCAGAATGAACTCCTCGCCACCGTACCGGCAAAGCATATCATAATCCCGGATGGAATTCCGGATTATGTTCGCCACTTCGCTTAAAACATAATCTCCCGCCAGGTGGCCGTATTTGTCATTTATGCCCTTGAAAAGATCTATGTCGAACATGACCAACTTAAAGGACGTATGCTCCCGGCTGGACAGCGAGATTTCCAGCCTCGCATTTTCCTGAAAATAATGACGGTTGCAGGCGCCTGTCAAAAGATCCACATTGGCCCGGTTATAGAGGCTCTGACGCGACTCGACCTCCATATCACTCAGGAGTTCAAGTTTCAGGACAGTGTCGCCGATCTGGATGTTGGAGCCTACATTCAAGTCGCAATGATCAACCTTTTCCCCGTCGACAAATACGCCGTTCCTGGAGTTATTGTCCCGCAATGAGATGTTTCCGTTTAAATTAATGACGCTGCAATGGTTCCAGCTGACCAGATCATCGTCAAGCAGAATTGACGACTCGGGGGATCGTCCAATCGACATGCATCCCTGAAGCAAGACCATCATCCCCATGTCTTTTCCCACGGAAACGGTCAGGTAGGGACTTCCTTTTGCGGATTTGATTTCCGTCAAGTCTATTTTCGGCATTGTCTGTGTAAGCTTGTTGCTCATGTCATGCTTTTCCCAAAAGGGAGAATATTGCCTTTCCCTGATTTTCACGGAACAGTTACCTTAAATGAAAATCAATGCTAATGCAAGATAACACGCAAAGAAATACGCAGGGGCATATTCCGCATATGGAAGCCGGCATCCAAAGCTAAATGCGGTTCCGCTCTTCCGCAATCAGGCCTATCAGGATGAATAGGGCGGCAATTATGAAAATCAGCCAGGCGTTGCTCAGATGTGACATGTATGCGACCAGGATCTTGCCGATCAGCAGCGACAAAAGTCCGTATCCGAACGTACAGAGGGCGACAAATGTCCCGAACCTTACAAAGAAATTATGCTTCCTGATCGCCTTCTTGACGGCATTGTTTATATTGCCTCCGTAAACACTCAACACCGTCGCCGAATACGCAAGCATTATCTCCATGAGGTGCCCGCGGATGAATCTGAAAAAATCTTTTATGAAAGAATCCGTAAAGTCCATGATATTCTCCTGTCCAGATGCAATTGCACCATGCAAATGCCTGTCATCTCCTCTTTACAATTTGGGCGACAAAGACCCGGGCGGTCTTCAGGTCGGTTCCGGTAAGTTCAATGACCCTTTTCACAGCCTTGTCCTCTCCCAGTTCAATGCTGATGTGGAAAAGCTAGTGCAGGACATTGTGGGGAAGCCTTATTTCCCCGGAAGCCTTGTCGCAGGGATATTTGATGTTTTTGTCGATTTCCATTATTTTTTATTTCCCCGGCTAACATGAATTTAACCGGCTTCTCTGGAATTTAGGGAACCTCTAAAAATTGGCATATGGCGCGCAACAGGAGATTATGGATAGGCAGCTAGAAGGAAAATTGCGAGCATACCCGAAGGCGGTATGTAAGCAGTTTTCCGACGACGCTGAAATCCATAAGAATCTGTCGCCCTCCGGGTTGCGGATCTTTTTGGCTCAAGAAAGAATGTTCTTCTCTCGGCGTATCTACCCGATACGCCTACGTTCAGAAATTCTTTTTGAGCTTTCAAAAATCTTCCGCAACGCGCCACATGCGAATTTTTAGAGGTTCCCTTTAATCTTTTATCAACCATAGCGACTATTGCGCCTTTTGCGTTTAATTTCTTAACACAATAGGCGCAAGGGACGCAAACGATTATAATGCATTCCATGCGATCAGGGAAGGACTCTCAAGAATCTTCTGTTCATTATGGATTGGATATTCCTCCTGGCATCGATTACACAGAAAACATGTACAGTCCTCTCGGCTATGAGGTAGATGATCCGGTACGGCTTGAAATGGACTTCGAGACAGTTAAAAACAAAAACTCTTTCAAGTTCAACAGGAATGTGCCCCTTATGCGGCAACGTTTCCAGGGATTTAATGGTTTTCTCCAATCCATTCACAACGTAATCCGCATTTTCCAGACAGTCATTTAACGCAATGTATGACCAGATGTCGACAATGTCCTTTTCGGCCTCTTCTGTTATCACAACCTGGTATTTCATTTCAAGCCGGTAGATTTTATTGCCTTAATTTTTTCACGGATAAGATTAAAGGATTCCTTTCGTGGTCTTATTTTTTTTTCAGCAACGTCTTTTCTTCCCTGGGCTATTAATTTAAGCATGGCAAGGGATTCCTGCATATTGTCATATTCCTTGATGTCCTGGATTACCGCCTTAGCTTCTCCATTTTGGGTAATCACATAGGTCGCATGCGAATCAGATATCCTGTTCAGGATTTCAGAAGCGTGGGATTTAACGTAGCTGATTGATTTGACAGTATTATGAAGCTGCATGAAAAACCTCCTGTGTGATATTTTATCAGATGACTATAATTAAGACCTAATTAGAGTCATTTCAAATACATGTCCATTTTTTTATTTACTGCACTTCAGAGAGGAACTGCAATTCAAATTTACAGGAAAAATGCCTGTGCTAGATTTAATCTCTCAGCCCTTCAGAATATTCTCGACCTTTAAGAGTTCGTCTTCGGTAAACTCCATTTTCTTTATGGTTGCGACACAGTCTTCTATCTGTTTTACCGAGCTTGCACCTATCAGGGCGGAAGTTACGGTTTTCCTCCTCATAACCCAGGCGAGCGCCATCTGGGCGAGAGTCTGTCCCCGTTCCTTTGCCATCACATTGAGAGCCTTAACCTTTGCGAGTTTGTCTTCGGTTATATTCGCCCTCTTGAGGAAGCCGTGCGGTTTTGAAGCCCTTGAACCATCCGGCACGCCCTTGAGATACTTGTCTGTGAGAAGCCCCTGCGCAAGCGGTGAGAATACGATGCATCCGATTCCTTCGGCATCCAGGACGTCAAGGAGCCCGTCGTCCTCAACCCACCTGTTGAGCATGCTGTAACTGGGCTGGTGTATAAGGCATGGCACCCCAAGCGCCTTTAATGTTTTTGAAGCAACAGCGGCCTCCCTGGCCTTATAGTTGGAAATACCGGCGTAAATCGCCTTTCCCTGCCTGACCGCCTGCTCCAGCGCTGACATTGTCTCCTCAATCGGCGTCTCAGGATCCGGGCGGTGATGATAGAAAATATCCACATGGTCTATTTTCATTCTTTTCAGACTCTGGTCAAGACTATTAATAAGATATTTTCTCGAACCCCAGTCGCCGTAGGGCCCCGGCCACATGGTGTATCCGGCTTTTGTCGAGATTACCATTTCGTCGCGGTGCGCGGAAAAATCAGCTTGAAGTATCTTGCCGAAATTTGTCTCGGCGGATCCCGGCTGAGGCCCGTAGTTGTTCGCAAGATCAAAATGGGTGATTCCGAGGTCAAAAGCCTTCATTATCATCTTGCGGCAGACTTCAATGTCGTCGACATCGCCGAAGTTATGCCAGAGCCCCAGGGATATCGCCGGCAGTTTCAGGCCGCTCCGCCCGCACCTGTTGTATTTCATCTCGGCATAACGCCTGTCCGACGGAATGTATTTCACCTTTGTGTCTTTCATTGATTCCTAACTCTGTTAAGTTTCATGTTTTAAGTTAAATAACTCTCGAACTTCTGCATTTTCGCACTCCCGAACTCTAGAAATTCCCTTTGCGTCATTGTTCCTTTGTGGTTAATCTCTGCTCAAAATCTGTCTCCTCAACTGGTTCAGCGCCGAGGACACGGCTCTTCTTCTGACCACGTCCCTGGTGCCGGGGAAATTATACTGCCGGACAACTGTTTTCCCGTCATATCTTGTTGCAATGAAGACAAGCCCCACCGGTTTTGATTCCGTACCGCCTGCCGGGCCGGCAATTCCGGTGACTGCTATTCCCGCATCGGCATCATACCTGGCGCAGACATTGTCGACCATTTCTCCGGCGCACTGGGAACTCACAGCCCCATATTTATTCAAAGTCGCCTTATCGACCCCAAGGACTTTCATCTTCCAGTCGTTGCTGTAAACAACCGCCGAGCCGGAAAAGACTTCCGATGAACCCGGAATGTCCGTAAGCGCCGCCGCTATCATCCCGCCTGTGCATGATTCAGCAACGCACAGTTTATGCTTTCTTTTTTTCAAAAGAAAATATATGTCCTCGGCGATTGACCTCGCACCGGGCAGAAGAAGATTATCCTTGAGAGCACCCTTTATCTCCTTCATTTTCACAGCAACAAGCTCAGGTCTTTTCCCGCTCAGGAAAACTTTTATGGATTCAGGGGAAGCACAGTATGCAATTGACAGTTCAGGTTCAGAAGAAACAAGCGGAGCGACTTTCTCCTCAACACTGGATTCAGGCAGGCCTGAAACATAGACCATCTCCGTGTAGAGCCTGTCCTTTGATACCGACTTCAAATATGGAACCACAAAATCCTCAAGCATGGGTGACATTTCATGGGGAGGGCCCGGAAGCATTATGACGGTTTTGCCTGACTTCAGATTTTTCACAATCAGACCCGGCGCTGTGCCGGTCCTGTTTTCCAGTATTCGCGCCCCAACCGGGACCAGGGCCTGATTAAGGACGCTCGGGGGCATCTTCCCAAGCCTTCTGACAGACCAGAAAGATTTGATCTTTTTTGCGACCTCCGCATTGTTTTTAAGCTTCAAACCGAAATATTCCGCAACCGTAGTCTTTGTAACGTCGTCGGATGTCGGGCCAAGCCCTCCGGTGGAAATAATGATGTCGGACCTGTCGAAAAGGATGTCCAGGGCGTCAACTATTGAATGACCATTGTCTTTGACCGCCATTTCCATGACCGGAAACATTGCGGCAGCCCCGAGCGACTGTCCTATTTTAGCCAGATTCGTATTAGTTGTAGAACCGCGAAGCAGTTCATCGCCGATGCAAAGCACTGATACTTTCATGTTAGTCCCTATAATGTCTCAGGAAAATAATTCCATTGTTTTTCAGGAAAAAATATATCTGTTTATATTTCACCTGCCAGCCTATCTGGCAGGAAACGGATATTTTGTCTTTTCAAATAACGAAGTTCACGGAATCCGCCTTGAAAACAAACTTCATGCAGAATAATATTCAATGATGATAATGAAAACATCAGAGGTCCAAGGGAAATGAACAGCATATCTTTCATTCAGGATCTTGCAGTGGTTCTTACGGCAGCCGGTTTTGCCGCTGTCATATGCCACCGCTTCAATCAGCCCAAGATGCTGGGATATATCCTCGTGGGGCTTTTCCTCGGACCGCACACGCCGCCATTCTCTTTCATAAAGGACGAGTTTGTTGTCCGCACCCTTGCCGATCTTGGCGTGATATTCCTGAT
>JBAZRS010000116.1:0-10429 GCA_041662825.1 Victivallales bacterium
CCCGTCGAAACGCGGCAGACGGAAAGCTTGTCGGCGTTGGGATGGGGATTTCTCTCAATGATTTCGGCGACAATGACTCCGTTCGGGACTGATGTTTTAATCACATCCTCCACTTCGACTCCGGCCATGGTGAGTTTTTCCACCAGTTCGGTATCGCTGAAAGAAATATCTATGTATTGGGAAAGCCAGTTGTGTGAAACTTTCATTGTACCCATGTCGTTTCAGGTTAAAAATAGTTCAAAAATGCAATTCGCAAGATACTCGAAAAAGACAGAATTTCCAGTAGAAAACAAATATATTCGCCTGTTAGTTATTGAAATGCAAAAGTAGCCTGAATTTCTGAGTTCCATCAAACCGTTAGTTTTACAATTACATCAAGAACTCATCATAATTATTAGGTGTGACCAAGGCGTTTTTTGATTCCGGGTATGCTATTGTAAATGCGGCAGGAATTTTACCTTTGGCCTTGGGGTTCCATTTGAATTCCCAGGCCGAAAGTTCAGTGGCGGATTCTTCAAGGTAATCAACTTCACATTGGTCGATATTACGCCAGAAAAAGTGGCGTGGAGGAAATGGCATGTTGCATTGCAGCTTCATGCGTTCCAGAATTAAATAATTTTCCCACAATGCTCCGATATCGGTTCTGGATTCGACCGGAATGAAGTTGCCCAGTATGGCATTGCGAATTCCAAGATCATAAAAGAATATTTTCCGGCTTTTTCTTATTTCGGCGCGTGCATTCCGGCTGAATGCCGGAAGGGAAAAGACAACATAGGCCTTCTCCAACAGGTCAATGTACTTGTCAACGGTTTTATTGTCGGCGCCAATTAGCTTTGACAGTTCATTTGTAGATACCTCTGAGCCGACCTGTAGCGCTAACGCCCGAACTAATTTGTCTAAAAGAACAGGTTTTTTCACAGTTTCCAAAGTCAATAAATCCTTATACAGGTAGCTGCTGGCAATCAGGCTTAATAGTGTCTGTTCATCTCCGGGCTTGGTAACGATTTCGGGATATGCCCCGTAAATTAAACGTTGATGCAACATGCGTCGTTCTTCCAAAAGTCCGGTATTTGAACACATCTCTGAAAAAGACAATGGCAGCAGTCTGTATTCAAATTTCCGTCCAGTCAGAGGTTCTGCTGTTTTATCTGCCAATTCAAAAGCAGATGAGCCGGTTGCAATCAACTGAATTTCCGGAAGTTCGTCGGTTAACAGTTTCATTGTCAACCCAATATGGTTTATACGCTGCGCCTCGTCGATGACAACAATTTTCTTCTTGCCAATGATGCCCCTCAATCTTGTCGAAGTAATATTGTCCAGAAGTTCCCGCACATCGGGACTGTCACCGTTGAGCCATAGCGTATCTTCCTGATATGATGAGACCAGTTGTTTTATCATTGTAGTTTTTCCACTTTGGCGTGGACCGAAAACAATTATGGCTTTTCCGGAAAACAATCGGTTCTTAATATCTCCGGTTACTGCCCGTTCAATATAAGTCATGATATTACCTATAATATTGGAATTAAATCATAAAATATACCTATAATATAGGATTGCAATTCTAAAACATTGAAAGGAATTTTAAATCTCCCTGAGGGAGGGGAAATCACCTCTAATACTGAAAACCACTCAGTTATGTATTGAGTAATTTATGATACCATGTTACATGAACGGCCATAGGTGAAAAGAATGACGTGTCATATCCGCCATAACCGCAATAGCTTAAGGCGTTTTATTTAAAGGGGTGTTGACAATTATTTTGATTTATGTTATAATTGAAAACAACTAGATAATGTAACGCGTTACACGGGATAATTTCAAATGCTCACTTTGCGGCAGTTCGCGAAAATGGCAAACACCTCTACGGCGACGGTTTCGAGAACCTTCTCCGGGAGTGACAATGTCCTTCCCGATACCCGTGAGCGCATACTGTCTTTGGCCAAAAGATGCGGTTTCAGCCCTTCACGGGCCCGCCCCTCAAGCGTATATGGCGGCACCCATAGCGTCGGCGTTCTCCTGCCCACCGTAGATATCAGGTATTTCTCCGACATAGCTTTTGGCGTTCAGAAGAATCTTGGTGAACAGAACTACCTTTCGATAACAACCGAGAGCAGGGCTTTCCCTGACGGGGATCGCACGGCTTTGAAAAGGCTGATAGAGCATAGCGTGGACGGTCTCATAATCGACATTTGCGACGAATCGGTCAAGCGGGACGATTTCTCCCGCCTCGCCAACTTCAAGGGGCCTGTTATTCAGATCGAATCCCACAGGACCGGTTTCTCGACAGACGTGGTTTCCACTGACGACCTTGAAGGCGGGCGCCTGGCCGCGAAACATCTTCTGGAACTTGGGCACCGCCGCATAGCCTTCTGCCGCTACGGTGAAGGGCATTCCACATGCGAGAGCCGTTTTGCCGGTTTCAAAAGTACTCTCGATGCCTATGGCGTCAGCTTTGATCCGACCCTGGAAGCAGCATTGCCCCCCGACCCCGAGGGGCATGAAAGCTTCATAGAGAACCTGAAGAAAATCCTCTCGCCGCCGGAAGGGATACGGCCGACAGCTATTTTTGCGCCCATGGATACACTCGTTCCGGACATATATGAGGTAGCTGCGGAACTTGGACTCGACATACCGGACGATCTGAGTGTTGTGGGTTATTCAGATTTTGATTTAGCCAGGTTCATGGAGCCGAAACTCACCTGCATCAGGCAGGACGGGATTGCCGTAGGTGCGGAGGCCGTCAGGCTTTTCTTCCAGCGCAAGGACAATCCTGATGCTCCATTAAAGTCCTCCGTACTTCCGGTGGATCTGATAGTACGTCAGTCTACGGCCAATCTTGCAACGTTGCCTTGTAAAAGAAAAATAAAAAAATGAAACTATATCTAAATGGGAGGAACTGAAATGAAAAATGAAAATCTCGGGCATCAGAAGGTCAATAATTGCCGATTCCGGGTTACCGGTTTTAGATTGATTAATAAAATCGCAAATCGGGAATCGCAAATCGGAAATGTCTTCACCCTCATCGAGCTCCTCGTTGTAATTGCGATTATCGCAATTCTGGCGGCGCTTCTCCTGCCGGCTCTGAAAACCGCGAAAGAGGCGGCCAAGCGCATCGGGTGCGCCAATAATCTGAAGCAACTCGGAACCGCCCATGAATTATACATGGATGACTGGGACAGTACACTTGCACATTCCACTTGCGATGACTATGCCGGCAATATCAATGGTATATACTATAGTTGGGCCAACAAGATCGCCCCGTATGTCGGTTACACCCATACTAGTTTCAATGTTTTCGATGCCAAGGCGAAACCCCGGAATGCAGGCCAGAACGGCAATGTCTTCACCTGTCCGGAGAATCCGGGAGGGGAGTTTAGCGGTAACTGTTCCTCATTTGGAGTTAATGCCCATATGGGAAGGTCGGCATCCGGGCTCTTGTGGTATCCCGCATATAAGATAAGCAAGTTTCCCCGACCCGACGGAAAGGCGTTTCTCTTCGACGGCTCGGGCTACAGGGTGAGACAGGTGGATTTCCACACAATACCCGATGCCACCAGCAACCTAGGTGTCATGGCTAGACATTCCAGAAAAGTAGTTAACGTCCTTTTCTTGGACGGCCATGTAGATGATTACTCAGTACCGCCGATACCTGCTTTGCAAAGCGTATCCGAAGGCAACAAATGGCTGGATCCCGGTTCCCCGCTGCCTGGCAGTCTCTAGTAGAATGGAAAACAGAGTTGCAAAGGCACAAAGGCAGAGAGAGGGAAGAAGTTCTAAAGTTCTAAAGTTCTGGAGTATGGGATTTGTTAGCCTAAAACCTATAGCTAAAAACTTAATAACCGTGATACAAGGACATTAAAAAATGACTGCTTTTTCAAAACACCTGTCGTCAAAAAACAATCGCCTGCCCAATGCTATGGCAGTCATGATAGCTTCCGGGATCACAACTCTGGGCGCATGCGCTCTCACCCAGAACTCGGCTTGCGGGGCGGATCTTCCGTTCCGGGACAATTCGACTTGGTGCGGCGATCCCGAAGCGGTGCAGCCTGCTGACAATCCATATGTCCGTTTGGCGGAGAACAATGTGACACGTTCGATGTCGCATCCGGACGTTTTCTGGTCAACCAGGGGATATTCTGCACCAGAGAGTTCGCGCAAGGGGGACGCAAAGCTGGGTGAAAAGGCGAGCGCTGAGATGGACGCTTTAGCGAAACGTCTTGCCGAAAAACCTTCCGGTTACTGGGAGATTCTCACCGCCCTTGAATGCGTGCGGCTTTTCCAGAAGGTTCCTAACTTTCCGGCCGATAAGATTGCAAAGTGGAAAGAAGATCTGAAACCGTCAATTCAAAGCAATTTTGAGACAAATAACGCCAATACTGAGTGGATGAGCGTTGCACCTAATACGCTTCACCAGTCTGCGGCAATACTCCAGCTGGCGTCTATCCTCTACGGTAACCCGGAATGGTCTGCGAAAGCGGCGGAACTTGTCAGGGAGACGGGGAAATACCAGGAGGAGGACGGGGCGTTCCGTTACATCCGAGGTTCAGGTCCGTCACAGATTTATTTCGGTTTCGATTCGACTTTTCTCGGAAGATATTACCAGTTGTCCAGGGATCCCGTTGCAAAAGGGTATCTCATTAAAATGGCGCGTTTCGCCAAGGACATCCTCGCAAACGGACTCATGGAAGGATCTACTGCCCCGTGGTGGAAACATCATTGGACTACGGGCGGGCCCATTCACGGGGTGGAAGTAGCCGCCGGATTGTCCAGGGATCCCCTCTGCCGTTCAGTTGCCCAGTACCGGCTTAAGCAGGGACAGCCGTATTATTTCAGCTATGTGTCGATGTACTTCTGGGATCCGACAATTCCTCTTGTTCCCATTGCTCCGGACCTGTGCAGATATAACACGAATTTTGCCGGACCGCAGCTGAGGCGGGGCGCATGGCAGGTGGTAATGCCCGGGAAAGCATATTCCGATACCGGCATCGGCTGTTCGGTGGTGTCCGGAAAACCTTTCGCTTTTGACGGATATGTGGAAACCGTCGCCATTCCTGTGTTGAAGAAGGGTGAAAAGAACGCACACGGTTCCAATTCCCTGCTGGTAGTGGATATGGAAGAGTCGGTCAAAAGGGGATCGCTGGTTGGTGACGGATGGATTGCGAGCGGCTGGACTTTTCAACCTAGGCGGCCGTTCTATGCCAATCCTACGCCTCCGCCTCCGGAGGGATGGCGGGTTGTCCAGGCGTGGTTTGCCGACGCCGAAGGAATGGCCGGCTGGATTATGGCTGTAAGGGAGGCGGCATCTTCCACCAATGATTTGCCGCGTGGCTTTGTGTCCGTAGGGCATCCGATGGAATCTGATCCCGCTCAGCCTTCGCTCAGGACATCCGGAGAGATTAGCCTGAAGATATGGGGAGATGGCGCCAAATGGGAGGCTCCCGAGGTTCAGCCTGAGAAAAAAGGCATGGGCCCGTCTCAAAACTGCGCATGGGTATCTCTGCCGGGAATAACTCCTGCACAAGGGACTGCATCTGGATATGGGCTTTCGGCAGCGCAAAAAGGCGGCAATGTGATGCAGGTAAGCCTTCTTGGAAACAAGTCAGTCCTCGACGTACTCATCAAGCGACCGAAAGGAACAGATGTCAGACTGCTCTTCAATCCCACATCGGAGAATCAGAAAACGGATCTTGTCGGCTCTGAAAACGGAAAGATATGGGTTTCCGGGACTGAGCCGGGAAAGGGATCCGTTTTAGAAAACAAGAAAGCTCTGGTTCTGGCGCCATGCCAGTTGGCCGTGTTTTTGCCGGCACTTGCGGGGAAATAATCCGAGGAGACTTTAAAAGTAAGGCGGGCTTTCATAGCGCCCATTATGAAATCTTTGTGTTCCTTGTGGTAAGAAAAGATTTACCACTAGGTTCACGAAGGGAAGAACACGAAGTTCACAAGCAGTCAATTAAATAAATATAAGGAAACAAAACCAATGATCAAGACAGCAAGAATGGATTCGTCGTTTTTGAAATCCTCCGGTCGCCTGATGGGTAATTTCCTAGTCAAAACGGCATTGAATGCGGCATTGCTTCTGCCGCTGAGCATTTGGGCTGCTCCGGAACCGGGTTTATGGAAAATCGCCACGCCGAAGGAATTGCCCTTTGATGAGAAGGTCATCTCCGCCACCCATGACGGGGGCATAGACTACAAGGAATTCTATTATACAAGTGAAACGGTAAACGGCGAGGCTTATCGCATTTATGCCGTTTATGCCGCGCCCCAGGGTAAAACGGCACTTCCGACCGTGCTTTTCATCCATGGCGGAGGCGGAACCGCTGATCCTAACACGGTCAAGGCCTGGGCCGGCATGGGCTACCCATGTCTGAGTTTCGACTGGACTTCCAATCCGGGCGGGAAACACCAGCGCAAGGAGTACAGCAAGTACGGTAAGGAAATGGAAAAGGACGCAACTTTCTTCTCGCCGCCTCAGAGTAGCACAGTACATCACGCGCAGGTGGCGGCACGGCGGGGAATCTCGTGGCTGCAGCAGCAGCCGGAGGTCAAGGCAGATAAAATAGGCGTACTCGGCATTTCCTGGGGAGGTTTCCACACTCTGATTCTCAGCGGTTCGGATGATCGGGTGAAGGCGGCAGTGGACATTTACGGTGCCGGCTTTTATCAGCAGACAGGGGATAACAACGGTTGTTTCGGCCTGACCGGACCGCTGCAGTTCGAGCCGCTGGAAAATCGCGTCAGATGGCTCAATAATTTTGATCCGCAACATTATGTTCCGCAGTCCAAGTCCCCGCTCTTGCTGGTCACAGGGACGAACGACATCTTTTTCTGGTTGCCTCTTGTCATAAAGACTTATGCCGCTCTGCCGGCGGAGAAACGCCTCTGGCTGCAACCGAATGTCAACCATGGAATTCCCGGTACGGAAATCAATTCTGCGGCGAAGAACTGGTTCGACTTTTATCTGCGGGGTGAAGGTGTGCTGCCGCCTGCGGTAAAACTGACCGCGACAGCACTTCCGGATGTGACGGTCAAAGTTGAACCGGCTGCCGGGATCAAGTCCGCTCAGGTGAACTTCATATGCGGGAAGTTCCCCGTAACTGCGGTGCCGACAAGTTTTTACAGTCAGAAAGATGCGCTCTGGGATAAAGTTGTGGCGACATCCGACGCTTCCGGCAACTGGCAGGCGAAACTGCCGCCGGTGCCTGCCGACATGACCTCCGTCTCGATATTTGCCACTGTGGAAACCACAGCAG
This sequence comes from Victivallales bacterium, assembly GCA_041662825.1. Lineage (GTDB taxonomy): Bacteria > Verrucomicrobiota > Lentisphaeria > Victivallales > GWF2-50-93 > GWF2-50-93. Next base: position 7,257 of record JBAZRS010000116.1, read on the forward strand.
GCCTGAAAAGCTCCTCGGAGGTTCAAATACTGGAATTGCCTGCATCCATGAAGACCGTACCGGTTGTTGTTAAGGAAAAAGTAGTATATCCACCGCTGGAACTGACGTTCGAATCCGGACTGCCATCCGGAAATACCGCAGGCAGGTTTGTGAATCCGGTGGGCGGCCCTCAGTACGATAATTCCGGTACCAAGGCCCATGGTGGCAAAGGCGCGGTGGCGCTGCTCGGTGATAAGAAATATATCGCAATCGGAGGCGAGGCCGAGGGCGGGAAAACTTACCGCCTGAGCGGCTGGTTCTGCGCCGAACGCGACGGTGCGACAGCCCGGCTTCAGATCAACTGGAGCCGCAGCGACAACAGTATGATAAAATTCGACATTATAACACCGAAGCTGACAACCGAATATCAGCTTTGCACTCTGGAGGTCAAGGCTCCGGAGGGCGCAGCCGGCGCACTGCTGATCATCGGCTGCTCCGGTGGCGATACCGTCTGGCTGGACGATTTGGGTTACGCTGAAGCGCCCGCCAAGGCCAAGTGAATTTTAGACAATTCCTCACAGTTAATCCGAAACGATGACGGATTAATGGGTGATTGGGATTGAATTCAAGAGGAGCTTAAAATTCAGGATTTATATAGTGCTCTTTGTGGAGCCTTTGTGTTCCTTGTGGTAGGAAAAGTTTAACCACTAGGTTCACGAAGGGAAGAACACGAAGTTCACTAAGAATGCAGGATTTTAAACCTGTTTGACTAATCATACATGCGAGGATAGCAACAATTATTTAAAAGGTGTTATATGATGATGAAGAGCGGATCTACCTGCCTGCTGGCGGCAATCATGATGGCAGTCGTGGCGATGACAAGTGTTGCGGAATGGCAGACGGAGCGTCCCGCAGTCAGCTTCGACCGGCACTACCTGGTGGATCCGGCGCTCTTGTCCCAGATCAAGCAGGCCGGTAATCTTGGCGGCAATGCCGCCGGACAGAATAAAGCGCGCGTAGTGGGATGGTTTGAATATGACTTTACAGTTCCAGGTGACGGCTGGTATGAGATGTCGATGCCGCCTGCGACCAGTGGTTACGAGTTTTTTCTGGACGGGAAAACGTATGTTTACGGTCAATCAAGGACGGCGAAAATCGGCAGTTTCCCTCTGTCGGCGGGAAAGCATACGCTGCGGGTGCAGCGGTGGGCGCCGTTCGGGGCGATCGATAAGCTGATTGTCCGGGAAGCGGCGGCGATGCCGGAGCAGCGGATGCGGATAAGCGTCGCCAATCCGTTTGTCCGCGAAGCGATCTTGCGTCAGGGAGATACCTTGCGCCTGAATCTCGAGGCGGGTGAACTGAAGAGTCCCGCCCAACTGACCGTACTGGTGAAGGAAGCGAAAAGCGGTGCCGAGGCGGGACGTTATGAGGTTAAGATTCCGGCAGGTGATAAGAACTTTGTCAAACAGGTGGAGATTCCCTGTGGCCGGGAAGGAAGTTTTTCAATTTCATATGTTTGTGACGGGCGTCCGATAGCTGTAGGCGAACTGACTCCGGTTTCATACCACGTAGTGGATACAAAGTTGGTACAGCGTCCTGGCGAGGAAGCTAAAAAGACCCTCCTGCAGGAGATTGACTGCGTCAAGGAAAATCCCTCCTATAGCGGTGGTGGTGCGACAAGGATAATCACCAAGCCGCTCGGCGCATATCGCGAATCTGGGGACGTCAGCTGGTACGGGCATATGAATTCTACCGATCCGAGCTGGTTCGCCTATAATTTCACTGTGCCGGAAGAGGGAAAGCCGTATCTGATCGAAATCGATTATCCGGATGACGCCCTGCGTGTCTTCTGCCTTTCTGTACGTGAGGCGAAAGCCAGCTCCTATCCGACGACCGGCGGGGTGGACAGCGGCGGTGAATTCTCCCTGAGCAACAAAATGCAGACCCATAGCATTTTGTTCTGGCCGCGGTCCCGCGAGTTGCGTTTGCTGGCAATCAACGCCACCAACGGTTTGCGGGCGGCTATTTCCCGTATCCGCATCTATCAGTTCGACAACGGTCTGCCGGTCCTGAAGACGCCGACTGAAGGCGGCCGCTCCTTCGGCAACTGGTATGAGGAAGGCACCAGTTTTCTCGCGATGTACGGCGGACCGAATTTCCGCTCTACGGGGATTGATGAATATCTGGTCTGTGCCGATCGCTGGGCAAATTCTGTAAGCTATATGGGCGGCGACACCATCTGGCCGACATTGTGCGTGTATCAGTTCGGACTTTATCCCAGCCGTTACAACATTTCATTCACCGGGCCTTTCTCCACTGACCTGGCGGAAATCATCCTTTTGAAGTGCGAAAAATACGGGATGAAAACTGTTTTCGACTTTCATCCGGAAGGGCGCGAGCTTGGCTGGCCTCCTGAAAAAGGCGGAGACCCGGCCGATTCGTACCTGCGGAATAAAAACGGTGAATTGGGCAAGACCGAAGGCGGATGCCCCAGGAATAATCCTATTCATCCGCGGACCCGCACCTGGTATCTTGGTTTGATTGATGAATTTGTACAGCGCTATAAACATTCTCCCTCTTTCAAGGGGATCAGCCTGCGTGAATCAAGCTGGGTGAACACCTGCTTTAACAACTTTCATTCGCTGGACTGGGGATATGATGACTATACCGTTGGCGAATTTGAAAAAGAGACCGGGGTGCGCATTCCCGGAGACAATAAGGACGCCAAGCGTTTCGAGCAGCGTTACCAGTGGATTATGGCGAATGCAAAGGAGAAATGGATCACATGGAGGTGTCAGAAAATCAACGGATTGTATCGCGATATAGTGACTCTGGTCAAAAAAGCCAGACCGGATTTGACCGTATATACCAATTGTTATGGAGGCGACCCGAAATCGTCATCTGAAGCTGGAGTTGATCTTCAGCAGTTGTCCAAAATCGACGGTCTGGTGATCGTAAACAGCGGCGGGTATGGACGGCGGCCGATCGGAGATCTGAAAAAGAACCGCAGCAATTTCCTGTCAGCAATCATGAATTCCGTACGTGATCCGAAGGGAACGAGTACGTTCCTGTTCGGCAGTGCGTATTTTGAAGCCACCGAGGTGGTCATACCTCCGGAACTGCTGGGGTTCCCGGCCGGGACCACGAGAACATGGATGAGCGGAGTGGTGAATCCTGCAGGTCGCAACTATCTG
>JBAZRS010000116.1:10439-11387 GCA_041662825.1 Victivallales bacterium
AACGCTGGGCGCTGGCGCTGGCCGAAGGAGATGCGTCTTTCATGTCCGACGGTGGCAACGCCTACACTCTGGGGCAGCCTCTGTTGCGGGAGTTCCTGCTCGAATACCGTAGTCTGCCGGCTCAGGCGTTTGCTTCACGTGCCGATGCGACCGATCCGGTGACAGTGCGCGAACTTAAGCGGGAAAAGGACTTCCTGTTCTATGCAGTCAATCAGTTGAACATTCCGGTAGAATTGAATGTCGGGCTGACCGGAGGTGAATTGAAGTCGGTGAGAAGGCTTTCCACCGGAGAAAGCGTGCCGTTGCGGAACGGAGGATTGCAGCTGACATTGCAGCCTTATCAGTTGCTGGCGTTTCAGGCTCCGTCCGGCACCGCCATTAGCAAAGTGGCTGTTACAGTTTCCGAAGCTGAACGGAAAAAAGTTGCGACTCAGGTACAGTGGTTGAAGCAGCTGACTGCAGATGTCGATGCCAAGAAAAGCGGCGACCGCCTGAATCCCGACCAGCGTCAGCGCCTGCAGGAAGTTTCCCGCCAGGTCGAAGCGGCATGGGGCAAAGGCCGGTTCTGGCACATCCGTTCCTGGCTGGAGCAGCAAACGGGTATTTTCGAGTTGTGCAATGTCCAGCCGCCATATCTGCATGACATCGGTCAGCCGACGGCTCCGGCAGGCGCATGGAGGGCTGATGAAATGCGGACACACACTGAGAATTCAAGCGGCGTGAGTATTGTCCCCAGCGAAAATATCGCCGCCGACTGGGCTGGCGACCGGTTGCTGGTCTATCGCGGAGAATTGCCTTTGAAAATCAAAATGGACGTTCCTGTCGACGGTCGCTACCGTCTGGTTTTGGGTTACGCCACCGGGGACGAACAGGGAGATTTGGAGATCAGCGCCAATGGACAGAGTCTTGGCACCTTGAAGAATCTTCAGCCGGACGCCCATGGCATGT
>JBAZRS010000117.1:0-11387 GCA_041662825.1 Victivallales bacterium
GCTGCATTTTTTCCGGCCTTCGCTTCAGGTCGGCAATCCCGCCTTCAAGACGATGCTGATCCTGATGCTCCCGCTGTTTATCGGCATTGTTTTTGCGAAGGGCAGGGATTTTTACAATAACATTACAGTTCTGAGTTACCTGGATGCCGACGGTCTTATCAAGGCCAACGCCTACGGTCGCAAACTCTTCCAGGCTTTCGGCATGATAGTGCCCTATACCATATCCATTGCAATGTTCCCTTTCTTCTGCGACCTGGTATCAAAGGACAACAAGGAGAAGCTCGGGGAGATCCTGACAATATCCGGGAGGATGCTGCTGGTGCTCTTTGTTCCCATTGCATTGGTGGTCGTAGTATACGGTTCGGAACTGGTAAAGCTGCTGGTGATGGGGAAATTCTCGGAAGAGGATGCCAGACTCGCAGGCATTTCAATGGCCTGCTACTCCCTGGTATTGCCGGCATACGGGCTGGAAATGCTCCTTATGCAGGCCTTTTTCGCCAGGAAGAAAACGTATCTGATAACATTTGTCGGCATCGCCTTCTCGGCATTGTCGATCCTGATAAGCTATCTTGGAGTGATAAAATTCGGGGCGAAAGGGGCGACTGCGCTGGTCGTCATAGCGGCGGGATATGTATTGTGCAGGACAATGAAGACGGTTTTACTTCTCGGGATACTGAAACGAGCCGTCCCCATGTTCAAATGGAGGGAAAGCTGCAGCTTCTTCATGCGTCTGACAATTGTCGGGCTCACTGCCGCGGCAGTCACCTGGCTCACGTTCAGTTTCTTCGATGCGGGCATGGGAGTCCCGGTGAGGAAAAGCATGCTGATCCTGAAGCTGGCACTTGGAGGGCGGCGTTGTCCTTTTTTGCCGGAACAACATTGTTGAAAATCAGGGAACCTGTTGAAATGTGGAACTGGGGGATGAGGAAGATAAAGAAAGGATGATTGGATTATTGGATGGATGGATTACTGGTTTAAAACTCAAGGGAATAACAGGAAATGTCCTGATACATGAAAACTTTGGAAAAGAATTTTTGCAGATTTAATGCTGGATTGTTCTACTCTTATGCCCATTCATCCATCAATCCACCCATCCATTCATCCATAGGACGCCAATGAACAAGATCAAACTCCTATTGATACTGGAAGCGACTGGCGGGGGGACACGGCGCTACATCACCCAGATCCTGTCGCATCTGGATTTGAACAGGTTTGAACCCGTGTTGTTCTGTGCGGCAAAACGTGACCCGGCTTTCCTTCATGATATCGACCTTATCAGAAAACGCGGAATAAAAGTGCTGGTCTTCCCTATAAGAAGGGAGGTTTCGCCGATATCGGATTTTTGGCTGATTATAAAAATGGCAAGGGCGATAACGCGGGAAAAGCCTGATATTGTCCATACCCACAGCAGCAAGGCGGGAATCATAGGACGGGCTGCGGCCAGGATTGCGGGAGTTGCGAAAGTCGCACATACACCCCATGTTTTCCCTTTCGAAATGAATGTGGGGAAATTCAGAAGGCACTTTTACCTTTTCCTGGAAAAGGCCGCGGCAAAATGGACGACTCTGCTGATTGCAGTGAGCAATGCGGAAAAGGTTACGGCTCTGAAAGATGGCCTGTTCAGCGCCGGGAACACAGCGGTAAACACAAACGGGATTGAACCTGATCTGTGGCGGGTGCCTGACACGGCTGAACGTGGAAAGCTCAGGGAGCAGGCGGGAATAGCCGATGACATGTTTGTGGTAGGCATGGTAGGACGCTTCATGCCCCAGAAAGGGCATCGCATATTGATCGAAGCTTCTGAACTCCTGTTGAAAAGGCACAAAAACATCCACTTCGCCCTGGTCGGTGACGGGGAGCTTAAGGATAGAATCCGTGAGTTGACCGCCCTGAACAAGACTGAAAAGAATTTTCATTTTTTTGAGCAGACAGATGAAATAGCCCCGTACTATGCAATGTTTGACTGCCTGGTCCTGCCATCATTATGGGAGGGATGCCCGTTTAGTGTTATGGAGGCGATGGCGATGAGGATCCCGGTAATCGCCAGTTCAGTCGGAGGAGTGGGTGAAATAATTGAAGACCGTGTTTCCGGACTGCTGGTGCCACCTGCCGATGCCGGCTCTCTGGCAGGCGCCGTTGAAAAACTTTGCGAAAACCGCAAACTGCATGAAAGTCTGGGGCAGAAAGGCCAACAGCGTATTATGGAAAAATTTTTGCTGTCAGACAGCATAAAAAGGCTGGAAGACATTTACCGGCGGATGCTTCAGGAATAAAATATGTGAGCTGATTTCTTGCGTTTTTTTACGTCAGGCACTTCGGCCTGACCTTCTTATCGAACCGGGCGATATCTGCAGCAGTGCGAGACTGAGACGATAAGATGGAAAAGCAATATCGAAAACAGAAGATAAGTGGAACCTGAATAGAACACCACAAGGAAAAGCGTTAAAAAAAGGAATATGCGCAAGCTGTTTTTCAGGAAATACAGTGAGAGGGCGAAGAGCGACAGGGGCATGCATATGTTGAGCATGAAGTTCAGATCCCTGCCGAAGCTGAAGCCCTCCATGTCGAAAGGATAAGGGCATTCGAAACGGAAACACGGCGACAGCAGCAGTACGCTTGCCGAGACTGCCAGCATCAGCAGATATTTGCTTTTTCCCGAGTCTTCACCCCATAGGTCCATGCATGCGAAAGACGCAATCAGTGCGGCATATGCAGGCATTATGAAGCGGACCGGACTCGCTCCTGCGACCGGATACCCGCAGAAAAACACTACAAGAGGGATCGCCCACAGGGCGAAAATAGTTTTAATCCTGGCATTCCTTATAAAGAACAGTCCGACTGCGCAGAATGTGAAGTAAACATAGTTGCAGCCGATCATGTAGGCAATCCCGCCGGGAAGACATGCCAGGTCAAATCCCCTGTGCGACTGGTTTCCATGAAGTATGTACGGGAAAGTCGTGAATGACCCGAATTGCAGCTTGTTTATCATGAGCTGCGGTGAAAAGACAAGGATGAAAACCGCCAGAGCCGTAAAGACATGCACCGCAATCTCCCTGCGCGAAAAAATTTTCTCCCTGAACCCGCACCATAAGACATAAGCCATGAGCGGTGAAAAAAAGATGTTGTTTATGCGTACAAGGCAGGATATTCCGAAAAGTAGTGAGACGGCAACAAGGATCCTTCTGCCGAAAGGGCGGCTGACTGCGAGGTAAATGCAGAGGAAAATCAGGAACATTGACGGGGTGTCGCTCATGCCGTTATATCCGGTGTTGAAGAAAATATAGTAGAGCCGATAACTGACGACATTCATGTTGGGCATCGCGAAGACGGATTTGAAAACTTCTCCGCCCAGTCCGTCATGCGAGAAAAACTCTGCGGGGAAATAACAGAACGGGAGGAATGCAAGCAGCAAAGAGGTGAAGAAGGCCTTTCTGAACGACACTGTGATTTTACGGATGATCAGAAAAGCCAGCACCAGCGTTGCAGGAGAAAGGATGAACGCATTTATAAATGTCATCTGATCTGCGATGTCAAAATATGTAGTCGCGTTGGTCAGCAATATCAAAGGGATGTAGAAGAGTGAAAGTCCGACGGTGTATTTCCACGGGCCGTCGAAATTCCCGTGTATGATGTCGTAGGACAGTTTGAAGTATCCGTGCTCGTCAGTGGGATATACCATTGTCTTCCCGCACATGCAGATGATTGCAAACATAAGGGCATACCGCAGTAAGAGGAAAATAAGCACAAACATTATTGCCGGCTTTGCTTCATTGAACACTGCGCTCTTTGCAATCAGAGACAAATATCCGGCCCTATAGGCAAAATATATTAAAATCATCAGAAGTGAAATTGAAACCATGAAAGGCACGGCCCATATGAGCTGGGGCACGGTTTTAGGTAGAATCATTTTGTTGACAGTGTCATACTGCAGATCATCGCTGGCCCATGCCGAACGGCCGTCCGGCAGCTTCACCCTGTGAAAATATGCATAAACCATCAGGGGATGCCATTGCCTGGCGACCGCCGGATTCTTCTCAAGATATACAAGTTTCCCTTCAACGGAGTCCATTGTGATGTCCGAGCTGGTGACGGTGAGGATTTCAGAGTTGGCGGACGGGGATGCGAACACGGGGGTTCCGGAGGTGAAATCAATGGGATTGCCGTCAGTTTCCATACAGGATAAAAGGAGCGCCAGGAAACATGACATTATCAGAATCCGCTTCACTATGAATCCCTTTTTGATGTTCATGAAAATTTCCTGTTGGACGGAATAAATTCCGTCATTAAAGGCGGCAACAAGTTGCCGCACTCCAGGTGCTTCGCAGTTAAAAATAAAACTATGAAGCTTTCCTGTGCTATTTCTTTCGTCTGCCTGCTGTCCTCTGCCTTCCAGTCTATTCATAAAAATCTCCGATTTTTACTTGGAGTGCGGGAACTTGTTACCGCCTTGTTCGCGAAATTTATTTCGCGGAAATTCTATTATGGGACGGAATAAATTCCGTCATTAAAGGCGGCAATCAGTCTTCGCAAAGGCTACGCCCGACACGGCAAGTTGCCGCACTCCAGGTGCTTCGCAGTTAAAAATAAAACTATGAAGCTTTCCTGTGCTATTTCTTTCGTCGGACTGCTGTCTTCTACCTTCCAGTTTATTCATAAAAATCTCCGATTTTTACTTGGAGTGCGGGAACTTGTTACCGCCTTGTTCTGCGAAATTTATTTCGCGGAAATACTTTTATGGGACGGAATAAATTCCGTCATTAAAGGCGGCAATAAATTGCCGCACTCCACGGAGCGCTTATTGCGCTCATAAATACCAGAATCTATTTTCGCCTTCTGTTGTCTGCCTTCGGTTTTCTAGATACTCCAGTTTTTCCAATCTCCGGTTCTCCGATTCGCCCGCTCTCCGATTCTATCTGATTGCTGATGCGGTGCTGCTTGATGATGTCGCGCAGGTAGGCGGCGCGTTCGAATTCAAGCGCCTCTGCGGCGGCAAGCATTTCCTTCTCCAGTTCGGACAGTATGTCTTCGGAAAGATCGGTCTCTTCGGTTTTCACTTTCAGCTTGACAGCCCTGTCAGAGGCGGAATAAATGGAAATGTCGTCCCGGATCGCCTTGATGATGGATTTGGGTTCGATATTGTGCTCGGTGTTGTATTGTTCCTGCTTCTTGCGGCGGGAATTCGTCAGGGTTACAAGCTTTTTGATGCTGTCGGTGATTTTGTCGGCATAAAGGATGACTTTCCCGTTGATGTTCCTTGCCGCCCTGCCTGCAACCTGGATCAGGGAGCGTTCCGAACGCAGGAACCCCTCCTTGTCGGCATCGAGGATTGCGACAAGCGCAACTTCGGGAAGGTCGATGCCCTCGCGGAGGAGATTGATCCCGACAAGGCAGTCGAATTCGCCTTTGCGAAGATCGCAGATCACCTTCACCCGCTGCAGGGCGTCAAGTTCCGAATGAATGTATTTGACCTTCATCCCCAGTTCCGACAAGTAGTCCGAAAGCCGTTCGGCGCTCTTTTTGGTGAGGGTGGTGACAAGGACGCGCTCCTTTCTTTCTGCATGTCTGCGGATTTCGCAGATCAGGTCGTCAATCTGGCCTTTGAGCGGGCGTATGCTGATTTCCGGATCAATCAGGCCCGTCGGTCTTACGACCTGTTCGACAAGCTTGCCGCTGAGCTGGACTTCATAGTCGCCGGGAGTTGCGGAAACAAAAACAGTGTCTTTTGTCAGGGCCGTGAATTCATCAAAGGTCAGCGGACGGTTGTCCAGGGCGGACGGCAGGCGGAATCCGTGGTCGACAAGCGTCTGCTTGCGGCTCCTGTCGGCCTTGAACATTGCGCGTATCTGGGGGATTGTCACATGGGATTCGTCTATGACGGTTATGAAATCGTCCGGGAAAAAGTCAATGAGGCAGGACGGGCGTGAACCGGGCATCCTGTTTGACAGGTGCAGGGAATAATTTTCGATTCCGCTGCAGTAGCCGATTTCCTTCAGCATCTCCATGTCGTAAATGGTCCTCTGATGTATCCGCTGCGCTTCGACAAGGAGGTTTTTCTCCTCGAAATACCTGACCCTCTCCTTCATTTCGGCAATTATTTTCGCGGAGGCCGCCTCAATCCTGTCGGCAGGCATCACGAAATGTTTGCACGGGAAGAAAACGGCCTTTGCGGCTTTTTCCTTCACGTTGCCGGTAAGCGGATCGCATTTCTGGATGTTTTCGACTGAGTCACCCCAGAATTCGAGCCTGAAAAACTCTTCGCGCTGCGGGACGAAGATGTCCACAGAATCGCCCCTCACCCGGAAGTTCCCCTTTTCGGGGGCAGTGTCGTTCCTTTCGTACTGGATGGAGATGAGCTTGAGCAGCAGTTCGTCGCGGTCGATTTTCATTCCCTTTTCGACAGTCACGCACATTTCCTCATAATCCTGGGGCGAACCGAGTCCGTATATGCACGATACGCTGGCGATGACTATGACGTCTTTCCTCTCGATGAGTGCTGCTGTCGTGGAAAGCCGGAGTCTTTCAATATCCTCATTGATGCTTGCGTCCTTCGCGATGTACGTGTCGGTCTGGGGGATGTAGGCTTCAGGAAGATAATAATCGTAATAGCTTATGAAATACTCGACGGCATTTTCAGGGAAGAAGGACTTGAATTCGCTGTAGAGCTGGGCGGCGAGGGTCTTGTTGTGCGACAAGACCAGCACGGGCCGTTCAAATTTTGAAATGACATTTGCGAGGGTGAAGGTTTTTCCGGAGCCGGTCACACCGAGCAGCGTCTGGTATCTCTTGTTTTTCCTCAGGCTTTCATAAAGCTCAAGGATGGCTTCCGGCTGATCGCCCGCCGGCTTGAAGTCGGCCGCCAATTTGAATATGCCGGCATTAGTCATTTTCCACCTGTTCCGGTTCCCGGATTCCGCCAGAAATTATTGCGGAACGACTGGCGTCTTTCCTGTTCGAGGAACTGAACGAATTTATATGATTGTTCTCTGGTCAATACGGTTTCCGACTGTTTTTTTGCATTCATTGTTATGAAGTGGATTTTCTCCCTCAGATCATTGAACTTATAGCCTGCGGGCGGGGTATTGTCCCTGAGCTGCTTGAGATCTCTGCCGTATGCCTTGATGATCGGCAAAAGACGCACGGCCTTTTCTTCGCTGATTCCAAGGTTCTCAGAAAGCGTCTTTTTCAAGCTTGGAATCCTGGCAGTCTCATCCTTTTTGAGGGCTGAACCCTGGACCTCTTCCGATATCGGGACGCCTCCGGGTTTCAAGTCATCGAATGAATCAGAACTGGCGACACCGCTCTTTTTTACATTATTTACACTATTGCCGGAAGCGGGAGGTTTTTCCCCGGACGTCCTTTTGCCAACGCCGTCTGCTAGCGCGACAATCTCATCCGGCTTTTTATTTTCCTGCAATTTCCGGCTGTCCTGATTGTTTGAGGCGTATCCCCTTTCCGGGCTTATGTCTTCAACTGATATTTCCGGATAGGCGGATTCATTGCGGTCCTTCTTTACAATCAGGAAGATCAGCAGAACGGCGGCGGACGCTATGACAAGGAGGACGGCCAGACTTGTGATCATCTTTGATTTCCCGTTTAATCCTGAAAACTCCTCTTCCGGGATCCTGTCGTCCATTGCCCTTTCAATTTCATCTATCACTTCCTGCCATGTCCCCTGACGCCTCGTTTTATCCCTGTTCATCATTTTTGCTATCAGCTTTTCGCATTTGGCGGATATTTTCGGATTTAATTTCCTTGCCGGAGTGGCGTTTTCAGAAATCATTCTTGCGAGGACACCCATTGATGTTGTGGCATTGTATGGAAGGCTTCCGGTGAGCATGTGGTACAGCGTGGCCCCCAGAGAGTAAATGTCGGCCCTGTGGTCTATGTCCTTATCGGCCTTCGCCTGTTCGGAACTCATGTAATAAGGAGTGCCCAGTATTGATCCGGTCATTGTTATGGACTTGTCTTCCACAAGGCTTTTGGATATACCCATGTCCATCAGTTTCACATCGCCGTTGTCATCGACCATGATGTTGGCGGGCTTGATGTCCCTGTGCAGGATCCTGTGCTTGTCCCAGGCGTATTTCAGGGCTTCCGCAACCTTTCCGGCAATTGAAAGGGCTTCTTTCTCACCGAAAATTTTCCCGGAATCTATCTTCGACTCCAGGGTTGCACCGTTGACATATGAGGTTGCGAGGAAATAAAATCCCTTGTCATAGCCGGCTTCATACGCGGATACGATTCCGGGATGATCCAGCTTTGCGACCAGTTTCATCTCCTGGTTGAACCTGGCTATGAATTCGGGATCCTTTGACAGACCGTGGGCGAGTATTTTCAGTCCCACCTTTCTTCCCGTTGAAGCCTGCATCGCAAGCCAGACTTCACCCATCCCGCCTTTTCCCAGAAGTTTTTCCAAAGTATAACCGCCGAGGACCATGCCTCCGCGCATGAGCCCCTCCGACACCTTTACGGCATGGCTGCATTTCGGGCACTGGATTATTTTGCCGGCAAGCGTGGAGTCTGCCTCAATCTTGACTCCGCAATAGCTGCAGTTGAATGTCAGTTCAGTCATTTTAATTCCATATCCCGTTTAAATGCATGGTTTTCCTTGCAGGAAGTAATACTAAGCTGCAAGCAAAGAGCGCGTCAGCAGAGTGACGCGGCTACAACAAATCCAGGCTGTAGCCGCATCACTCTGCTGACGCGTTTCTTTTTCAAGGAGTTCAACCCGGTATAATTTCGCGCAGACAAATTTATGGACATTCCACTATTTGTCAAACTGGGGGAGGGGAAAAGAGTCCGAATGGCCTGTTGGGAGAAATTGTTCTATGCCATAGATCCGGCGGATAATCAGCTTGCGTTATCTTGAGGTGTAGAAATTTCAAAGTTTTGAACATCCAACATTCAACACTGAACATCGAACGTCGAATTAAAATTTAATACATTCGAAGTTGGAAGTTCGATGTTCAAATTATTAAAGTTGCGGCTTCCAGCCGCCTAATTTAAGGCTGAGGGCTCCAGACATGCAATAAGATTAAGAATTTCTGAAAACCTAAAATATTTTCAATCATGGAGTCTTTGCTTGAGTCCACTAAACTTTGTCGCGAGCTTTGTCCTGAGCTTTGCCGGAGAAGAATGCAAAAAGGAAAATGGAATCGACGAAGTTCGCGACAAAGCTCACGACAAAGATTAATACTATAGATCCGGCGGACAATCCCGGCGAGGGGGTTATTCGCCGCCGGATTATCCGCTGGAGGGAATCAAGTTAAACGGTTACAGACTGTTTTTATTCGGGGTTTTGCCTGCCTTGTCGCCAGCAGCCTTGCCGCCTGCCTTATTGCATTTCTCCCCTGTTTTCCCCGGAGCAAGTTTCATGAGGGCTTCCCTGGCTGTCTTCACCTTTTCCATTGCGCCTTTTATGGACTCCCTGTCTTTGGAGCCTATCACGCCTTTCAAGTTATTAAGGGCGTCTATCATGCCCTGCAAGGCGCTGACGACCTCGGTCCTGCCGTTGCTGTTCGCCTTGGACTTGTGCTCCTCAAGCTTCTTGATGCGCTCCTCTATTCTGGCGGTCCTCTGCTCGGGTGTCAAGCGTTCCTCCGCTCCCTTTATCCCTCCGGCTCCGCCGCCCGCTGTTCCGTCAGCTGTTCCCGCAATTGCCGAGAGGACAGAAACCATCATGCAGACCGCCACCGTTATGATTAACTTTTTCATTTTCATTCTCCTTTTCTTGTTTTACCTGATTCAGCGCACTTCGAAATATTTGTTGAGAAGACTGTCGTATTCCGCCTGTTTCTGGGCTATGGCTTCAGACGATAGGCTGTCATTCGCCAGGCTGTTCTTCAGGGCGAGCATTTTCCTGAAATCGCCTGTAAGCGCCTTTGCATCGGCACCGTTCATGTTCTGGTTTGAAAGCTGACTCGTCAGGGAATCCTTGGCATATACATTCTTGCCCAGCCTGTATGTCGCCATCTGCTTGCCGTCCGTGTCATGCTTTTCCGCCCAGATGTTAGCACTGGCTACGTTCAGCGTCTCCCTCAGCTGCCCGAATTCGTCCTTTGTCAGTTTCCCGTCAGACTTGTATGAACTTTCCATGGCGGCTATCTTCTGCTGTTGAGCCTGCAGGCTCTTGGTCTCCTCAGGGGTGAGATATCCCTTGTTAATGCCGTGCTGAATGCGTTTTGCCTGGTTGTCCTCACGTTTATCAACTACTGCATCGCGTTTCTCTTTTGCGGCGTCCCTGGCCTCTGACGCTTTCTCCCTGGCTGCAGCCGTTTTTTCTTTGTAGGCGTCAGCTTTGTCTTTTGCCGCTGCAGTCTTTTCCCTGGCGGTGTCAGCCCTCTCCTTGGCTGCAGCAACCTTTTCCTTTGCAGTATCAGCCTTCTCTTTAGCTGCAGCCCTTGCCTCTTTAGCCGCTTTCCTCTTTCCCTCTCCGTCATTGTCCTGGGCAGCTATTACTGCTGCTCCCATACTGAAGACAAGAGCCGCCGCCATCGTCATCATCAGTTTCTTTTTCATTATCGTTCTCCTTTTTTGGTTTTTCTTTCTCTTTCAGAACTTTCTATGCAGTACTACCCGGGCGGGAATGCAAATCTTTCACAAAATATAATAATTCCCGTAAAAATTATTATTTTCATTTGGGAAGTATATATTTTTCCTTCAAAGGAAAAATATATGAATGAAGATTCCGTATACAAGACCCGCCTGACACTTCTCGATAAACTCAGGGATAACCATGATGATGCCGCCTGGGCGGACTTCGCATATTATTACAGGAGCTACATATATAATATTGCGAAGAGGATGAATCTCGGGCATGATGACGCCAATGAAATCGTACAGCTTGTGCTCCTGAAGTCCTGGAACAAGCTCGGCGATTTCAACTACGATTCCGAAAAAGGGCGCTTCCGGGGATGGCTCTGCCGTGTCACAGGCAATGTAATCAGGAATTACTTCCGCGACCAGAAGAAACGCTATGTCTCCATCGAAGAATTCAAGACAGAGGACGGGCATGATTTCCTTGAACAGTTCACCCAGCCTGAAATAGAGAAAATCGCAGACGAGGAATGGGAGGAATACATCCCGAAACTCGCCTGGAAAAACATCCGGGAAAACTTCGAGGAAAACACACGGCGGACATACGAATTGTTCCTAGAGGGGAAAACGCCGGAGGAAATAGCTGTGAAGTTGGGCATCTCGAAAAATACGGTTTACGTCCACAAAAACAGGATCCGGGAAAAACTTCTGCCGGAAATAAAAAGACTGAAAAATGAGCTGGGGTAGGATGTTCCTGCCGGACCGGAACCCGCTCTTCCAGCACTGCTTCATCACATCGAGTCATGCATTCCTGATCGAACAGCTTCCAAAAAAGGCTATTATCACCGCGA
>JBAZRS010000118.1:0-11340 GCA_041662825.1 Victivallales bacterium
GTCCGGCTCGTTCCAAACCTCGAAATACCAGGTCCTTACCTCTTCTGAGCCGAAACGGCGCAGCAGCGCCTCCGTCAGGGCTTTAATAAGTTCGTACCAGCGATTCCAGTCTTTGGGCGGCTCGCTGCGGAACTTGTAATGGCAGATGCTTTTCTCGCCGCGCGCCAGCGCAGCGGGCATTGAAGAAAGCTCCACGAACGGTTTCAGGCCCATATCCAGCAGGCCGGCTATGGCCTCGTTCACACGGTCGAAATTGAAGGTCTTCCCGTCCGCGGACACAACCCCCATGTCGTCATTGAGGATGCCGTGGCATCTGACATATCTGAAACCGAGCTCTTTCCTGACCACTGTCAGATGCTTTTTAAGATCCGGCCTCAGCCAGAGGGCCGCGTGGCAGGTGTTTCCACCCATCTTCCAGAACGGATTAAGTTCCTTCTCCGAGTTTAAATCAACAGTAAGAACTTGAGTTGCCATATATATCTTCCTTTTGCCGGTAATTTCATTTATTGCCTGTCTCCCGACAAATATATATGATGATTGCAGAATTTTCTTGACATCCGCCATTGTTTAATGTAAAATAGGTTAACCGTATAACCATCGCGGGGGATTTCATGGTAAATCTGAAAGACATAGCCGAAAAAGCCGGCACATCGATTGCAACCGTATCCATCGCCCTGCACGGGGCCCAGGGCAGGAAGAGGGTTTCCGACAAGCGCGTGAAACTCATCCAGGATATTGCCGCAAAATTGAATTACCGCCCGAATTCGGCAGCTAGGGCCATGGCGTTGAACAAGACGTGTCAAATAGGGGTCCTCCTCAGGAATGCTCCCGACCGCCCCATAAACAATCCCGCCAATTTTGAAATCGTGCTCGGAATAGGGGAATACCTTTCAAGCAACGGATATGTACAGGTCCTGGTCCCGCTGAGAAGCATTGAAGAGGAAATAAATCAGTCCACCAGGATTTTCAGCGAACGGCTCCTGGACGGGATTATCGTGGTCGACGCCCATTCGAGCAATCTCTACAAATTTGTGAAAAAGACATTCCACCACGCCCTCTTTCTTGAAACCAACTACTGGAACAATCATCTCTGCCTGCGGAGGGATGAGAGGCAAGCGGCATTTAAGGCCGCAAGTGAAATAAAGGCCGCCGGCTACCGTAAAATCATGTATGTCGGAGGCGTACGGAGTCCGTCAAAACATTACAGCGTCTCTGAAAGATACGAGGGCGTAATGGAAGCTCTCGGCAAAGACGTGGACGTAAAAATACTGGAGACAAGGGTCATGGACGAGTTGGTCCCCCTGCTTCCCTCCATGTTCGAACCCGGGATGGGAGTGATATGCGACGGGAACATGAATGCCAGGCACCTGTATACCCATCTGGCCCAGTCCGGGCTTATTCCTCCGCGAGACTACGGCCTCGTCTGCTGCGATGATTCACATGAAACGGAACGGACATTCCCGATGCTGAGCCGCGTCTCATTCAACCGTTATGAAATGGGAAAACTGGCGGCGCGTATGCTCATTGAATCCTTAAGGTCGCCGAAATCCCCGCCGAAATCAATGCGCATAGCAGGCATGTGGATTCCGGGAGAAACGATAAGAGCGCAGTAATCAGCCTGCCATATTGAATATCAATTTAAGGAGAAGACAATGAAGGTTTTTCAAGCGGAACGAGTTTTCATCAAGTCCCTGCAGGGGATAGGGCAAACGGCATTTGCCATTGCGGGACTGCTCTTGTCCATTCCGCTTTCCGCCGCAACCATAGGCAGCCACTTCGACTCACCGGAGGAGATCAGCCAGTTCAACCCACAGACAAAAGATCCGTCCGCCATTTTTGAGAACAGCAAAATGGCCGCCGGGGCCGGCTGCATTAAGGCCACTAGTTTCCACAGGGAGTTCAAGGAGGATTGGCCCGAGGGTGTCATGAGCTTTTGGGTATATGACGACTCCTTTGAGGAAATCACCAACCACAAGTTGCGTACGGTCAACATAAGCCTGCTCCGCAACGAAAACGGCAAGAGAAAGGCATACACATGCGAAATCCGCAGGCACTCCGAGGGGTGGCGGGTAGATCTCAACGACAGCACCCAGACCGCCCGCTACATCCCGCTGCCAGATGCGCCCAACCACGGCGGCTGGACGCGTTTCGACATCGTCAATCCCGCAGGCCCGGGAGCAAAACAATTCACAGTTTACATTGACGGTCACAAGGCGTTCACCACTCCCGGCAAATACGACTTCATCGGAGGGTTCTCCCTCAATAACCTCCCTTACGCAGATGAATTCACATATGACTCCAACCCCGCAAATTTCCATCCAAATCCCGTCAGGGGCATCCTGCCTAAGAACCCTTACGGCCAGGTTCTCCTGAATCCGGGCGAGAAGCTAAAAGTTGAGCTGGACCTGGATCGCAGGGGTGCCCGCGCCACCTCAGGCGAACTGTCTGTCACCCTGCTTGACGGCCGAGGTGAGACGCTCGTGACTGACAAGGTGAAAATTGACTGGGACAAGTCCGGCGGGCAAAAGTTCAATATGGAGCTTCCGACAGCTCCGCGTTCAGGCAACTTCTGGCTGGAAACGCGTTATCAGGAGCCCGGATGTCCGGTGGAGACCACCCGCCGCAAGCTCAACCTGCAGTTTCTCTCGCCGAAATTCGCCCAGGCTGACCGGGCGCCATTGGAACTTTTCCGCCATAGCTGGGATTTCATCCCGCTCGGAAAAATCGAACCGATCATAAGCGGTCCGGCGCAAGCCTCCGGTCCGACCAAGGAGGATTTGTCAGTTCCGGCCGCACCCCCGGCCGACTGGTCAAAGGCCATCCCGCTGAAAGGTGCCTGGGTCGACCTGGAAAATTACTTCAACATCGGCTGCACCGCTCATGCCGGCTGGTATCACCAGAGGGTCGATGTACCCGCCAGCTGGCAAGGGCAGAAGATCATGCTGGAGATCGAAGCCCCTGAGACCATCGCCACCGTCTTCGCCAACGGCAAGCGCGCCGGAGCCCTGGAATGGCCCGGAGGAAACATGGATCTGACCGCCTTTGCAAGCGCCGGCAAGCAGCTCGATCTGGCGATACATGTGAAGGCCGACCCGGTTTACGGCTATTATAAACTCTGCCGAGAGACCATGGGTGAAAAATTCGAAATCCCGAGATACAATAAAGTCCGGGGCCTCAGCGGCGATGTCTGTCTCTTTCCTGCAGCCAACGGTCCGCGCATCGACGGAGTGGCGATAAGGCCGTCCGTCTCCAAAAAGAAGCTCAGCGCAGTGTTCGAACTAATCAATTTGGTGCCGGGTAAACCCTACCTGATTAAAGCCGCCGCCTCCGCTGCGGGCAAAATAGCCAAAGCTTTTCCCGAAACCACTTTCACAGCCAAATCCGCAAACGACACTGTGGAAATTTCCGTTACATGGGCTGATCCTGTGCTCTGGGATCTCAACGCCCCTTACCTTTACGACTTGGACGCCATACTCCTCGATGCCGCCGGCAAGAACCTGGACACTCTCTGGCCGGAACGTTTCGGATTCCGCGAGGTCACCGGCACAGGCCCCGACCTTTTGCTCAACGGCCGTCCCGTGACCTTGTTCATCACCTCAGGCGGTATCTCCGACACCCCGGATCACAGCCGATGGTGCGAGAAATTCGGTTTCAGCGCCTTTTACATGGGGGAAGGCAAGGATAACGGACGCCTTCTCGACGAAGCCGGCAAGACTGCCACCGGCGAACGCCTCCACCGGGAAGCGGTACTGCTTGCCCCCCTGGACATGGCCAAGAACGGCAAGGATGACGACCAGAAACTATGGGTCTGCATCGACAGTATTCTCGAAAAACAGAACAAGGTGAGGCGGAATCATCCCGGAGTGTTCTTCCAGCGCGGACTGCGCGGAGGAGGAAGACTGGGCAACGGCGGTATGTACAATCCGTATTTCCAGAACGGCACCTGGGTGAATGAGCCCCGAGGCAACGATGTCTCCATTCGCGCCGCCAAGGCCTGCAGCCGCATCCTCGACAAACTGCACCGGCTCGATCCCACCAGGCTGGTGACAGCCCAGGATTCCGGCAGCATGAACGACACCATGCATATTACAGAATACGCCGGGTTCCTGCCCATGCAGGAGATGATCGAGAAAACCCAGTACTGGCGCAAGTACGGCAGCAAACCGTTCCTCATTGAAGAACAGGCCGCCCCGATGTTCCCGAACTGGACCGATGCCTGTTCACAAGGCAAGGGCTGGAACGGCGTCCCCTGCTTCGGCGAATGGTCCGCCATCACCCGCGGCGATGACGCTTACGCCAGAACTCCGCTGGATGGCAGCGCCCTGCTGGATCTGGAGAAATCCGTGGCGCAGCAGCGGCAGAAAGTCGTCGAGACCGTAAAGAACCCCTTGGAGCGCGACGTCGCAATTGCGAAAATCCGGATGACCTCCAACTTCTGGCCGTACAACGGCAAGGACGAGGTCATGCACAACATCATCTGGAAGGAACGCATACGCGATGAAGTGTTGAACTGGCGCGCCAACAATCTCGGCATGCTCGGCTTTTTCTTCAGCAACTTCGGTCCCAGGCTGGATCTGTGCTATATGGAATACCAGGCGCCTGTCACCGGTTTCCTGGCCGGCACAAAGGACAAGCCCACAGTAAGAACACATATCTTCAAGCCCGGCGAAACCATGGAGCGCGGCGCGCTGCTGCTGAACAACTCACATAAACCGGATGCTCTCACCTGCGAATGGAATCTCGTGCTTAACGGTGAGACTGTGTCCAAGGGTTCCAAAACCGAAACTGTTCCGGCAGGCGGCCAGGTCTTCGTGCCAATCACTGCGGCCATTCCGGCAGGCGGCGACCGTTCCGGCAAGCTCACCGTCAACTTCATCAAAGACGGAAAGCCCCTGCGCTCCGACAACTGCGACATCGACGTGGTCGCCCCGCGCACTTTCGAGAACCGAGGGCGTATTGCCCTGGTAGATCCTGAGGGCGACTCCGCCAAGGCCATGGATGCCGCAGGCATCAAATACCAGCCCATGTGCTTTGACGAGGACTTCAGCCCGTTCGACACTGTCGTCTTTGGCCGTCGCGCATTCAACTACGAATTCAGCCTGCTCTCCGAGGGACTTGACCTTGCCGCGCTATTGCGGCAGGGCAAGCGTGTCCTGATAATGGAACAGGACGAGCAGACACTGCGCGACCGTTTCAAACTCCGCACCGAATACGTCTCTCCCCGCGACGTCTATGGCCGGATCGGCGGCAGCGCAATTCTCGACGGACTTCCGGACAGGCTCCTGAAATCCTGGCGCGGCCATGCGACACTGACCGACGGATATGCCGTCTCCAAAAACAAAGGGAAGCCTAACCAGGGCGAGTTCGGCAACGGCGGCACCTGGCTCTACAATTGGAACGACGGCTTACCGCACCCTCGCCCGATGAAATGGGGCAACAACCACAACGTGGCCACTGTGGTGGTCATCAAACCCGATACCGGAAATTTCCGGACGCTGCTCGACTGCGAGTATGCCAGCAACTATGCCGCCGCCTGGGAATTGGAAGGCGCAAACTCCAGGATTGTCTTCAACCAGCTGGATGTCAGCGGCCGCAGCGAATCCGACCCCGCGGCCGTACGTTATCTGCAGAACCTGCTTCGTTATACGCAGACCGTCCCCGCGCCCAAATGGCGGCAGGCGGCCTACATTGGCGGCGACCGTGGCGCAGCATTGCTCACACAGGTTGATGTCCCCTTCCGTAAACTCACAGAACCGTCTATGGCCAACCCCGCCAAGGATGTCCTAGTAGTGGGCGATGCCGCCCCGGCACAGCTCAAGGAATGGAAGGACAGCATTGCGAAATTCGCAACGGCGGGGGGCACTGTATTCAGCCTGCCCCGTTCCGAGGCCGACTTTGCCGCCAATTGGACGCCCTTCCCTGTCACCGCCAAGAAACGCACCGTGAACCATACCCTCGTAGGCAAACCGTCTGCACCGCTATTGGCCGGGCTGGGCAACAGCGACTTCTACTGGAAGGGAAATATCAACATTGTATCCTTGGAGAAAGCCGTAGGATCAAGCCTGCTTCTTGACACCGGTGTCTTGGCAGAGATACCCTGTGGAAAAGGTTACGTCTTCTGTCAGATCGAGCCGTCAATGTTCGGCGATATAAATCGCGACCATTGGCTGAAACCGTCGAAACACAACACCGAGCGCACGGTCAGGACTTTGCTATCCAATTCGGGTGTGGCCATGTCGCCGCCCAAACTTCTGGCTCCCCCGAAAGCCAAGGAGGAACTCGACCGCACAATCGACCTTGCAGGCAAATGGAAAGTTCACGCAGCAAAGCCCGGCGACACAGTCTGTCCGGCCAGGAATGCTCCCGGCTGGCGTGACATCACGCTTCCCGGTTCACCGCAGAAGGCGTATCCGGAATGGCAGGGAGTCAAGGGAGCTTTCTGGTACCGCAGCGATTTGAATCTGGAGAAGGAACTGCCCGGCGATTCGACCCTGCGCCTGCTCATGGGCCGCATCAGCGGTTCAGACATCCTTTTCGTCAACGGCGTGAAAGCCGCATGGACAAACACCGAGACCGATGTGAACGCCGTGGCCGCTGTCATCCGCGACTATCCCCTCTCCGCCAATCTCTTCAAACAGGGAGCGAACGAGCTTTCCATGCTGGTGGAGTATGACACCAACGCCGCGTTGGGCATGAAAGACAGCACGGGAGAAATAGCAGCTCCCATGGACTTGAAAATCTATAAAATGAAAACCGAGGGGAAAATACCTGCGCCGATTGATCTGTCGTCCACATCTGAATGGTGGGGGCATACCGTTAAAGACGCTTCTGAACCCTGGAAGCACAGTATCAGGCAAAGACTCGCCGTTCCCGCATACATCCAGCCGCAACGTGTTGAATGGAGCAATATGACAGGGTACTTCTGGTATTGGCACGAGTTCAAACTCAAAGAGCCCCTGCCGGAAGGCGTGCAACCCGTGTTAATGATAGGAGCCGTGGATGATGAGGACACCGCGTATTTCAACGGCGTCAAGATAGGGCACACCGGAAAAGACACTAATCCTGATAATTATTGGATGGCGCCGCGTGCCTACCCTGTTCCACAAAATCTGTTCAAAGTCGGCAACAACGTGATCACAATTC
The DNA here is from genome assembly GCA_041662825.1 of Victivallales bacterium. Lineage (GTDB taxonomy): Bacteria > Verrucomicrobiota > Lentisphaeria > Victivallales > GWF2-50-93 > GWF2-50-93. The sequence goes on from JBAZRS010000118.1 coordinate 7,144, forward strand.
AGATCCATGACTTAAACGTTGGCGGCGGCATATGCGCCGGCCCGGTACAGATCATCTTCGAGGATCCGGAACTGACGCGGAAACGCAAGCTCGCCGAGAGCCCCTACATTCACAATGTCGGGCGGACGGACGATCCCTACTGGCATCATGGGTTCTAAATCACAGTCATCCAGACGGCCAAACATCTTGCTCCAGAACTTGCGGGAAACTGGACCGGAGTTGTCTTTGCACTTTTCGCCGCAGGCAACGGCGAGTCCTGCGCGGTTGCCGACGAACTTGACTGTTGCGAATGGCCGACATCGGAAGCGAAATGAAAATTTTAAGAATGACTATAAAACAGTATAACATTGGAGTTTTCACATGCACAGAACCGCCATTGGCACCCTAACGCTAACATTGTCATTGCTGTCGACGCTTGCCTTGGAAGCCCAAATACAAATGGGCCCGCGGATTATCGTCGACTTGAACGGCAGCTGGGAAACACGCCCGAACCAGGGGCTTGCCTGTAACTATCCCCCAGCCCAGGACGCCTGGAAGCCTGAGACCGTTCCGCAGCAGAGGTCATCTCTGATCAAGCCCACCAAGATATCCTGGAGCTACGGAAAATCGGTAGCGGAATTGAAAAAGGAGGGATTGACTGATTTCGATTCCAGGAGCGACCTTTCCGCCTGGTATCGGAAGAAGTTCACAATGCCGGCCAAACCCGAGGGCAAAACCGCAATCCTGACCTTTGACTGCATGGTGGCCAAGAGTGCGGTCTGGCTCAACGGCGCGAAACTCGGCGAGTGCATCACCGGCGTCGCCCCGACCGGCTACGACATCAGCTCCCAGATCCGCTGGGGCGGAGAGAATGAGCTCGTGGTATGGCTGGCGACTGTCGAATCCCTTATGGACCTGAAGAACGAATTGTTTGTAGGGCAATACAACTCCGGGGCCGTCGGGATCCTTGGCGGAGTGCGTGTGGAGATAATGTCCTCGGCACACATTGACGATGTCTATGTCAAGACCAGTGTGGCGCAAAAAAAGATCGAGGCGCAAATGACCTTGTCCAACAAAGGCAAGTCTGCGACAACGATAATTCCGTCCTGCGTCATTGAACGCTACAGCGACCGCATGCCATGTCTGACTATCACTGGTGAACCGGTGACTTTGGCCGCAGGAGAAACAAAGACTGTCGCCCCGTCGCGAAACTGGGACAATCCCGTCCTCTGGTCGCCCGACACGCCGTTCCTCTATGTCGCATCCTGCCGCCTCTCCTCTCCGGAAGGTGCCGCAGTGGATGAACTCGACCAGCGTTTCGGATTCCGCGAGTTCACGGTGAAAGGCCGGCAGTTCCTGCTCAACGGCAAACCAATTACGCTCTTCCGCCACGAAGCCGGTTCGTCCCCAAGCGCCAGTTACCAGGAAATTTTTGGCACGGACGACCCGATGCGCGGTGGCAGCCTGAAGGAGCTGGCATCTCATCATTACAACCACTACCGGATGCATGAGAACGGCCCGATGGTCCCCCGGCTCGGTGACGAGATAGGCGTCACCCTGGCTCCGACGTTGGCACATTTCTGGCCTTCTGTCTTTCCCATTGATCCTGAAAAGAGGCCGCTCTGGCTGCCCAATCTGAAGGAATATATGGGCAAGGTGGTCAAGAGCATGAGGAATCATCCGTCCATAGTCATCTGGAACCTGGCCAACGAGACATACTGGGGCGATGTGCCGAAGAATCCGGACATGAAAGCTGTCTGCAGGGAACTAGTTGAGACAGTCCGCGCTGTCGATCCGCTCCGCCCGTTAGACGGTGACGCCGAAGTTGCGTGGGACGGATTGCTGGACATCATAGGCATCCACTACCCAGGCGCGCCCGGTGACATCTCGAAACAATACCCGAACTCGGGCACAGTTGTTCCGAACGACCTCTACTGGCTCAAGGACAAGGGCAACGGCGGCTGGCGCTCGCAGTTCGACTGGGACAGGCCTCTCTCCATCGGAGAATATTCGATGGTGCCGGCCAGCCCTGACACATATTCGGGTTTCGGGGGCGAAGAGGCGTACAACTGGGTCAGCGAATCCATGCATTGCAAAGGCTCCGAATCTGCGGTGCACTTCAATTTGATGAGCAAGATAACCGACGTCTACCGCATACAGGGAGTGGCATGCATGGGCCCGTGGATATTCGACGGTTCGGAAGTCATGCCGCGATTTGCGATCCATCCGCTGGACTTCCACCCCAACTTAAGAGGCGGCAAAACCGACTCCCGCAAAGTTGCGGTGTTCTACGAGTCGGACACCCAGCTGCCAAGTCCGAGACTGCAATGTTTACTTTCAGCAGGCGGGCGCATTGTCTGGGAGTCGAACATTCCCATGACTCTCAAGCGCGGCCCCAACGTGCTTGACGTTCCAATCACTCCCCCGAAGGTGGAGCGGACGACCAAGGCGGAGCTGACTTTGCGCCTGCGCTATGACAGGCACGGCTACAAGCCCGAGAAAATGAGCCATTCGGAAACCGTCTACATCATGCCGGAGGCATCCCTGTCCGACGTTGATGCTGCGAAAGTCGCACTTCTCGACCCCTCGGGAAAAACTGCCAAGGCATTCGCAGGACTCCATCTGGCATTAAGCCCACTCAAGACTTTGGACAGCGCCTCTCTCTCCGGAAAGAAACTGCTTCTGGTGGCAGGTGATGCTGCACTATCCGCAAGTAAAGATACAATCCTTGATTTCGCCGCCAAGGGTGGAAGCGTCATCCTCCTGCAAAGGGATACTGCGGAAAATTTAGGTTCAGGATTTCCGGAACTTGACAGACGCCATGTCTCCAGCCGGGTATGGAAACGTTCGCACAGCCACCCCGCCCTGGACGGACTTGAAGACGGCCAGCTTTCCTACTGGCGCCCGGACAATCTGGTCGGCAAGCAGAATTACTCAAAGCCCAGCGACGGCGATTTCAAAGTCATGATGGATGCAGGCGGCATGCGTGGCATGGAATGGACGCCTCTCTGCGGAACAGCCCATGGCGACGGACACCTGATCTTTTCACAGTTAAGTCTTATTGACAGGCTCGATGCAGAACCTGTCGCAGGCGATATCCTGTCCAGACTGGTCAGATACGGTCTCTCCGCCACGCCGGATCAGTCACGTCCGCTCAGGCTGCTCTCGCAGGACAATCCAAAACTTGAGGAGATACTCGGGCTCTGCCGGATTGTCTTCACCAAAGGACTGGACGGCAACGGACCGCTTCTCTGGGACGCATCTTACAAGGCATCACCGGAGGAACTGAAAAAAATCAAGGCTTCTTTGGACGCAGGCGGCAAGGTCTGGTTGCGCGGATTCACGCCGGATAACGTCTCTGCGACTGCGCCGCTTCTCCCATTCATGCCGGAACTGGCGACACTCGACCCGAAGCTGACCGCTGCAGTCAGGATCTCGGACTCCCCCCTCATGGACAACCTTTCCAGCGCCGACTTCCTCTGGGCTAAAATCAACCTCTGGAACCGCGGCGGCTATCTTGACGGCTCAGTACCTACGGCCAAACTGGGCTTATTCACCTTGCGTCTGCCAGACTTGCAGTCTGGCGAAGCCCTTCTGGAACCTGCCCTCCTGGTAGCCATACCTGCAGGAAAAGGCCAAGTGCTTTTCGACACCCTGGCCTGGGACGGCGCCAGTTCCACCGAAGGCGAACGCGTCATCAGGATCGTATCCGCACTGGCGATGAACCAGGGTGCGAAAATCGCAAAACCGCAGGGCGACGCCTATGAATATTTCCCAGTAGACCTGTCAAAGTTCGCCAACATGGGCTACGTGGACGAGCTTGCCCAGGACGGCCAGGGCGGCTGGCTCGACATGGGCGCATTCGACCTCTGCTTCTTCCTGACCAACCATACCGAACGGATTGACGGCACAGGGGCGCCCATCGCCGCTGAACCGTTCCCGGAGAACAGCCGTTTCTGCGGCGTACCCTTCCAGCTTACCGCGCCTAAAAAGAACGGCGGCAAGGCTATGATATCATTGCGCGCCACTGACCGAGCCCTCAAGTTGCCAGACAAGGTCGAAGCTGTTCCCGTGGGCCGCAAGGCCGACAGGCTCTGGTTCATCCACGCCGCCAACTACGTCCCGCACGAGAAAGGAGTGGTCATCGCCAAGTATCTGGTCCGTTTCGAGGACGGCACGAGCTCCGAATACCCGCTGCGTTCAGGGATCGAGATAAAC
>JBAZRS010000119.1:0-11317 GCA_041662825.1 Victivallales bacterium
ACACCGTCGGCTTTAAGTTTTGTCACTGCTTCCTCTATGTTGTCAACCTCAAAAGCCATATGTTGAAACCCCAGGGGCTGAGCCGACTGTTTCAAATCCTGCGTGTCTTTTGTCGGGAAAAGCTCAATGCAGACTTTGCCGAGACGCAGAAGCAGGAATTCATCCGTTTTCCCGGCATTGAAAACCCTCGCCCTCTTAAATCCGAAATGCCTAGTATAGAAAGCCTCAGTCTTCTTAAGATCCCTGCATTTGAAAGCCATGTGCTGAAATGAAACCATCGAGAATCCCCCGTATTTTATTTCCAACTTGTTGATGCACCCTCTGCAATTTGCACTATAAAGCTCCAAATTCCAATGATCAGTCTCCAGACAATTTCCAGATTCCATAAGAGAAGAAGCCCCAAAGTCCTTAGTCGGTTTAGTTATAGTTTGCTTAACTTTAGGGAACCTCTAAAAATTCGCATTTGGCGCGTTGCGGAAGATTTTTGAAAGCTCAAAAAGAATTTCTGAACGTAGGCGTATCGAGTAGATACGCCGAGAGAAGAACATTCTTCTTTGGGCCAAAAAGATCCGCAACCCGAAGGGAGACAGATTCTTATGGATTCCGCCATCGTCGCAAATCCAGTCACAGCCCGCAAAGGGGCTGCTCCCGGCGTTTGCTCCTTGTCGGCTCTCCATAATCTCCTGTCTCGCGCCATATGCCAATTTTTAGAGGTTCCCTTTAGTGTTCTCTTGAACTCGTCCAGAAACTCATATCCGAGATTTTCCTGTGAAGAGTTATAGTACGCGACGGTTTCGGCAAGATCGGTTTCGGCGGCTTCAAGGAATTCAATTCTCGTCATTTTTTCTTTGATTCCAGTTTTCTGAAAACTTCTTTTGCAGGAATAGCTTTCATCTCTCCGCGTTCATATGCTGAAAGCCTGCTTTCAGCCTCTTCAGCCCATAATCTGTCTATTCTTTCCCTTTCATTCTTTGAATCAAGGGAGAAGAAAAGACGCTCTATAAGCTCGATCCTTTCTATTGGAGGAAGCTTTTCCGCCGCCTCGCATATTTTCAATGTCTGAGCAATCATTGTATTCCCCTGTTGAATTTATAAACAATGTATCATCAGGAAGACGGCATTGCAATATATATAGATTTCCTGGAAATGGTGTTTTCCGGGAAATCTATTAGTCAGGAACTATAAGGACTTTTTCACTTTGAGTCTTTGCGCCTTGGTGTTTTAACAGGAATGTTTATCGTATTTCGTGAATTCAATCGTCTGTATTTTTTCGGAGGAACTCCGAAAAAATCTTTGAAGACGTGATAGAAATGGCTCAGATTGGAAAATCCGGTTTCCAGCGCTATGAAGTCTATCTTGTCATCAGTGTTCAAAAGGCTTGAGGCCGCATATTTCACCCTGCAGTCATTTATGAAATCCGTCGGCGTCCTGTCAATATGGTTCTTGAAGCTCCGGGAAATATGCTCGTCGCTCCTGCACGCGATTCTCCTCAGGGCCGGCAGCCCTTTTTTCAAGTTCTCCTTCTTCTGCATCTCGTCAGTCGTTTTCAAAAGCCATTCCGGGATTTCATTTTTGACAAGACTTTTCCTCTCGCTCCTGAAAAGACAGAGCATTTCTATTATCAGCAATTTAAAGCTTATCTTGGCAAATTTAGGGTCATTCAGGAGAATTTCACTTGATTTCATCAATTTCCCCACAAGTTCATCCTTCTCCGCGCATGACAGTTTTCTCGAAGGGGGGATATCTGCTTCAAATATTTCATCAAGCGAATATTCAGAACTGATGAAATTCCTGGCGGCCCTGAATGTTTCCATTGAAAAGGCGATGTTTATCAGTTCGCATTCGTCTTTTTTATTCTGACGGTAACTGTGGGCGTCGTCCGGTCTTATCAGGACCAAATCTCCCGATGTGAGCAGCGCTTCTTCATTATTGACAAGGTGGAATACTTTTCCTGAAACGATTATGAATATCTCCATGAAGTCGTGAGAATGAGGTTTTGTTGTTGCGGACGTAACTGTGTGCTTCCGGATATTTATTCCAGATACGGGATCAATGAAGTCCGCCAATCTTAATACACGATCTTCCATGTTTTTATCAATCTGTAACAAGTTTATGTCATTATAGAACAAGAAAATAAACAATAACACGTATAATATGTCAATACATTACAAAATTGCCAGAAGCATATATGCTTCGCTCTTTGATTTTTTTTTACTTTGTAAAAAAAATAGAAGTGCAAAAGATGAATACAGGAGGAACACATGACTTCCAGGGAAAGAATGCTTACTGCTTTAAATAACGGAAGGCCTGACCGACTTCCATGCCAGGTTCACGGCTGGATGGGATATTACCTGAAGAACAGTCTCGGCGGAATGGACCAGTGGCAGGCGTTTGAAAAGTTCGGCATGGATTTCGCGATTTATGTATCGCCGGAATATAAATATGATGACAAGACTCTCGCCAACTGGAATGGCGGGCGCAAAGAGCTTGGAACAGATTCCGACGGCAACCACTGCTGGGAGCAGACTATAATCACCCCGGCAGGCAATCTCCACCAGGCAGGCGCCTGGAACGAGATCACAGGCTGGAAGACCGAATATCTGATCAAGAGCCTCGCTGATTTCGAGATATGGGATAAGTTTTATCCGGTTCCGTGCGCTGCTGATTTCACTCAGATACGGAAGGCGAAGGACAGGCTCGGTGACAGGGGCATAATCCGTTCCCATCCGTTCAGTCCGGGGCAGGGGAGTCCGTGGCAGAGCTTCTGCACGATGTTCCAGACTGAACATGCGATCCTGCTAGGCATGGACGAGCCGGATACGCTCCGGCACATTCTAGAATCCATTGTCAGGAAGACGCTCAGAGTCACTGAAATGTGGGTCGGAACCCCGGCGGACATGGTCGAAGTCGGAGGCGGTGCAGGCTCCAGCACCGTGATAAGCCCGGATTTCTACCGCAGCTTCGGTCTCCCGTATGACCAGAGACAGAACAAGCTTCTGCATGAGGCGGGCCTGAAAGTGGTGAACCATTTCTGCGGCGGACTTATGCCGATGCTGGAGCTGGTCGTTGAAAGCGGAGCAGACGGACTCGAGACGATGACGCCTCCCGGAATGGGCGGAGACTGCGATCTGAAAGAGGCTTCAAGGCGAGTCGGCGACAAGCTCTTCTTCATCGGGGGCTTCGACCAGAACGCCGGTTTCGAGCGTGGAACCCCGGAAAGCGCAAGACGCCTTGTCTTCGAATGTTTCGAGGCGACCAAAGACCATGCCGGATACATCTGCTGTCCGTCGGACCATTTCTTCCAGGGGAACCCTGAAAACATCCAGGCGTTTGTCGACGCATGCAGGGAGTGTTGTTATTGATTTTTTTTACGAAGTAAAAAAAATAATAAGATGTGAAATAAAAGGGGGATAAGAAATCATGACATCACGTGAAAGACTTTTGACGGTCATCAGCGGGAAAATCCCGGACTGTGTCCCGGTCGCTCCGGACTTCTCAAACATGATACCCGCAAAACTTACTGGCATGCCGTTCTGGGATCTCTACCTGTACAACCGCAAGCCCATATGGGAGGCCTACATCGACTGCGCCAAAAAGTTTAACATCGATTCGTTGATGGACGGATATTGCCCCCTGACTTTTGAAGAGGAGCTCGCAAACAGTCCCGACTGGCAGAGGGCGATTGTCTTCAAGAATGCTGACAGGATTGTCACCCAGAGATATTACAGCGAATCAGGAAAAATTGTATGGCATGACAGGGTCGATGTTTATTATGTCGCAGACCCTCCGACTAACGGAGTCAGGCCTGAGAAGATCGGACTTCCCGCAGTGCCCGTGAAATGGGAGCCATTGGAAGGTGTGGAAAAAGTCGATACCGGCCCGGAAGGCTTCAAGAAGGTAAAGCAGATGATGGGCGATCAGGGACTTGTCGGCGCCTGGGTCACATTTTCCGCAGCTCTGCAGAATGAAGAGGCTATTTACAATTATTACGACAATCCGGACAAACACGAGCAGTGGGCTGAGGAGAGGGTCCGCAATGCGGAAGCCCGCTTTGAAAGAATAATGAAAATGGAAGTCAAACCCGATTTCCTCTGCGTCGGCGGCTCAGGCAGCCTTATTTTTCAGACGGTCGAGATTTTCAGGCAGCTCGCGTTTCCCGCCGTGAAACGCGCCATCGAGCTGGCGACAAAAGCCGGGATTCCCACACAGATACATTCCTGCGGTCCGGAAAAGGAGCTTGTCAAGATTATGGCCGAAGAAACAAACCTCACAGTGATCGACCCTCTTGAAATCCCGCCGATGGGCGACTGCGACCTTGCGGAACTCAAGAGGCTTTACGGGAAGAAAATCACACTGAAAGGGAATCTTCACACCACCGAGGTAATGCTCCGTGGAACTGTTGACGATGTTATAAGGGCGAGCAAGAAGGCGATAGATGACGCCGCCGCAGGCGGGCGTTTCATCTTATCCACAGGCGACCAATGCGGGAGGGATACGCCGTTCGAGAATATCGAAGCCATGATTGCAACTGCTAGGTCTTATGGGCGTTATTGAAAATTTTTTCACTTGTGAAAAAATTAAAAAGGAATATTTATTCCCCACCGGAACCGGTATCTCGGTAAAAAGAGTTGAAGCCGCCATCATAAATGACAAAATGCTGCAAATGAAAATATCAGAAATTGAAAACGCTTTGTAGTTAATAGAGGGAGCCTGACCCTAATGTTCCGCAGCATCATGATTCTTATGTTTTCTGACGCGGGATTCCCTTTCCATAGTCCGAAAATCCCCCTCGGCCTTACTTATCCATTCATTTAACAGGGGATTCATATAGCAGTTTGCCTTTAGTAATTATGTTTTTCATGAAAGAGTCACCCATGGAAATCCTTTTTGAAATCTTTTCAGGTGTGCTTACTATGATGTCCATTGGGAATCTGGTTCCTGTTTTCAGACGAATTTCAACAGCCTTTGACACCGTGTTGTCAACTTTTGGAATGACGACAAGCAGGTCGACATCGGAATCCTCGCTACTATTGCCCCATGCATAGGAGCCAAAAAGAATGATCTTTTCGGGTTTGAATTCCCTTGCGACTACATCTGCATACATTTTTATTTTTTTGAGGGATATCATGAAATTGCCGATAAAGTGTTGGAAATTTATAATGTCATATACTTCAATGATAATCATGAAGAATTTAAAATCAAGAGAAGAACATAAAGGAACTGGGAAAAGGACAGGAACTCATTCATCCAATCATCTATTCATCCAGGCAGCTATGGGACGGTAGTGATCTTCATTTTTTAATCCACTGTCGGGATGCGCTTTCAGCTGAAGAATCAAATGCATGAAGCTGCGGCTGTCAGGCGGGAATCCCTGCTGTCGGGATTCACCCCGGGCTGCGCTTGTCAGAGTTGATATTCAACGCGCGTTCAAAATATTTGTCGAGAGGTTCAAGTCCGAATTCCCGGACAATATCAATTGCGGTCCTCTTTCCGCTCCGGCTGTAAATCAACGCGGAGCCGATGTCCGGGGGAATGTCTATCTCAATTTCGTTTCCGTATTTCCTCTTTATCTCGGGAAACTTCTCCCAGTTGAAATCCAAATGGACAATCGCCCTGTCAATGTTGATTTCTGCGATTGCGGTCCTGTTGTAGCGGTCTGTAAGATTGAGCGGAGTTCCGAGCGGATCAAGAATACCACCTCCGGAAAATGCCAGAGCCGAGATAAAAAACGAATGGCACTCGTACGCCCATATCCGCTGCATGAAGCCGCCGTGGTACATGCTGGGGAAGACCAGTATGTCAGGTCTGAGTGCAGCGTACTGGTCGCGAAGCCAGCGGAAATTGAGATCAAAGCAGATCAGCCCGCCGATCCTGCCTATTTCCGTATCGATGACTACAGCGCCGCGCCCCGGGGAAAGACCGGCCTCAATTTCTCCGACGGTCAGGTTCGCCTTGTGATAGGCCCCCTGAATTTTCCCCTCCGGCGAGATGATGGCGACTGAGTTGAAAACCTTTCCCCCTTCCTTTAGCTTTACTGAACCAGCCACATGGCATCTTTCGGAAACCGCGAATTCCCTGTAGAGATTCAGATATCGGCCCGGACTTGAAACGCTTTCGGCCTCCCAGATTTTCAGCCCGACGGCCTCGATACCCTCTGAGAGAACCACAAGATTTAGACCGAAGCCCTTAAGCCCGTCCAGTTTCTTTTCCGTCTCCTTGAAAACGATATCCTCCGCTCCTGGCTGGCCACGAAGATGTTCCTCTTCAAAGATGACAGATGCGACTTTTATTAATTTTGTCATTTTTACCTTATGGAGGCGATTTCAAAATTGCCTCAGGTGAGCTGATTTCTTAAGTTGGTGTTCACGGCTTTAGCGTGTCTAGCTTGATGAATACGAAGACACACTAAAGTTGTGAACACCAACAAGAGATATTCCCGCGACAACAGTTTTCTTGCATTTTGAAATCAGCTCTATGGATAAGATCATCCTAAGTTCGGGATGTTCCAGTCCTGCGGATTCACGACTACGGGCAGTCCGAGGCGGGCGGAGTCCAATACCTTCAGGGCAATCCGGTTGACCGTCGCGGCGCTTTCCACATCGCAGGGGTTTTCACCTCTCCCCTCAAGATGGTCCAGGAAGCGGTCAAGATGTTCATAATGCCCCTTGATGACATTGATCCAGCGACGTGGTCTCCCCTCTTTCCGGGAACTCCTCAGTTCAGTTTCGAATTCACGCATATATCCGTCCATCCCTTGCTTTTTCACCCACTCGCAGTCAGTAGCATACGGGAAAAATTTCCGGACCGCCTCATCCTCAATTCCGATCTGGCGGACTTCGATGTGCTGATCCATCGCTATTGTGATGTTGCGTGTTGCGGCTTCGAAAAGTTCCTTGGGATAGTCGAAATGCCCCACTGATGTGTGTTGCAGCGTGGTGAGCGAACCGTCGGAAAAGCGGATCAGGATCGTGAAGTTGCCGCGGGGGCTTCCCTCGGCGAAAATCCGGACCGGATGCAGGGGGGCGTTGAACCAGAGGGAGAGGTCGATGAAATGCACCATTTCGGCATGCATCATCCCTTCCTCGTCGATGATGCTCCAGTGTTTCCAGCTCCGGCTGTCATCGTTCACCCGGATAAGAAGTTGCGTGTAGCCCTCCTCGGGAAGAAAGCTGCGGCCGGCCATGCGGTCTACTGTGGCCTCAAAACCGCGCCCGGCATTCTTCGCCTTGTCCAGGAGGCGTTTGAATTCAAGAACCGCAGGGCTGGAGCGGCGGTTATGCCCGACACAGACCGGCCGGCCGGTTCTCCGGGAAGTCATGACTATGTCCAGCAGTTCCTTCCGACTCGGTGCAAGCGGTTTCTCCGTATATACGGCTTTGCCTGATTCAAGCGCCGGAATGATGAACTCCCCGCGCAGGTTGGTGTGCGTGCAGAGGATGCACAAATCAATGTCCGCAGCCTCCACAACCTTGTGCCAGTCGGTTTCGACGCGCCGGGCTCCGAATTCCTTCTTGCACAGCTCTGCAGTCTCGCGGTTCACATCGCAGACGGCGACAAGTTCGATCCTGCCGTTCTTCCTGCAACTGGGCAGATGCGCACCCTGCGCAAGGGCGCCGCAGCCAATGACAGCAACACGATGTTTTTTCATCTTGCTCTCCATATGTGTTATTTTGCAGAGAATAGTCAATACCGTCCCATGGATGATTGGATGAATGGATGTCTGGATGGTTGCGTATCATATACACATAGCGATCAAGTGTCAGATTGTCCAATTGCCCGAGCGATTAGATTTAATTTCCATGTTCGAATTCTTGGCAACTTGGTCACTTTATTTTAATTTATCCAATCATCCATCCATCCGACATCCTGTGGGATGACTGTGGAAAATAATCTATTGCATGACAGCGAAGAATTCTAATTTAACGTTAAGGAAATTCAAACATGAATATCCAACATTCAACTTTTATAACCGAATTCATTTGAAGTTGGAAGTTTCCGCCACGGCGGATTCAATGTTAGATGTTCAAATTATTAAAGTTGCGGCGCTTTGGCCGCCTGATTCAATTGTATAGGAAATTGTATTTTAATGTTTGTGTTAAATTTAACGCTGAAAGCGTGAAGTAATATAGCCTATGGTTTCAACCATAGGAACTATAATCATGATGATTGCGTCCTGAAGGGACGGAGTATATCCATGTTTTTGGGTTTGTTCCTTAAAAACAACTCCGTCTCTTCAAGACGGATGGGGTGTGTATGATCTACCTGTGGTTGAAACCACAGGCTATATTACCTTATCCCTCCGGGATAGAGAGAAAATTAATGTAAGAAGAATGGAAATAAAAGAATTAAATATCATGAAAAATCCTTTTATCCTGTCGAAATATCTTAAGTCCCGGCGAAGCCGGTTAAGTCCAATGAGCATTACGGCTTAGGGCATAAATCAATTCCCCACCAGAACCTGTTGCAGAATTCATCATAGGTCCAAAGGCGGTTTTGAACCGTGTTCTTTGTCTGTCTGAAGAATATGTTTCCGCCATGTCTCAGACGGACAGGGATTTTCCTGTTGCTAATCTCAATGAAGTCTAGGGAGTGGAATTTCTCGATTCCGGTAGGCTGTAAAACTCCGGAGACGTTCCGGACAATTTCAGTTCCCGCATCCCTTGAATGTTCGAGATAAACAGAGCTTCCCCAGGAAATCTTCGTGTCGGGCCATATGAATGAAGGCGTTCCTGCGGAAACTTCGCAGAACAGTCCGTCATTGCCGAAAAAATATTCCAGAACCGCATCTGCAAAGCCTGGAATTTTTCCTGATGCACAAAGTTTATTTCCTTTTGAAAAAAACTTCTCAACTTTGAACGGCACTCCGTCGAACTTAAGAAAACCTAAGGAGACCTTCTTCCCGTCAATAGCAATCACTCTTCCATTCCTCCCGTCAATTTCCGCGGAATGCCCTTTAGAGGAAATCACAGCGCCTTTTATTTTCGCCTTGACTGCAGTGTACGGCGCGGTGTCGCTGAACACCTTCGGATATTTTGCGGCATCGCGAATGACTCTGGCAAGCCCCCTGGGGCCGTCGTTTACACAGCGATATCTCGGTCCGCAGTAGTCTGTCAGTCCACCGTCCATGAAATATCCCGGAGCAAAATACGGGATTATGTAGCAGTCGTGCGCCTCCTGTGTCAGCAGGAGTTTCAGTTCATCCTCCGGAAGAGCGCCTTTTCTCTCAAGTGACTGAAGCCTTGCACCCTCCTTGAACATGAAGGCGTGTTCACTGGAATACCCGCCGGTCTGGTGACCGTGAATCGAATTTCCTGAAAGGTCAAGATCATAATGGTATTGATCAAGGGTGTAAGATGTTTTGACAGCCTTCAGTATTTCTGTCCTGTCGAAAAAATCCGACGGAGTCACGAAGTCGCCCCATACAGGCGCATAACGGTTCGCCCGCAGTATTTCTTCGTTGTAAATGTCGATGAAAGTCTGATCCATCAGGCTTGTGAAGGCAATGAAGGGAAGCTCATTGTTCCTTTCACTCGTCAGCAGGATCGGCAGATGACGCCAGATCTCGCCACCGCGCCGTTCTGTCCTGAGCGGATGCGAGGGGAGGGAGCGGATTGAATTTCCGGACGGCGACTGCCAGTCTATGAGCGGTGATTTGTCTGTCGGTACGAGTCCGAGATTCTGGGAACGGTGGATTGCATGTCTGAATCCGTTTTTCACGAGGATGTCCGGGAGTGCAGGATGGTGGGCTATCTCCTGGGCGGCATAGACCGTCGGACGCCGTCCGAAAATATCCATAAACGTCTTAAGCCCGATCTCGAACTGCTTGTCCTGGTCCCATATCGGCCATACCTGCATGTAAGGCTGGGAATGTGTCCCGTTCACAAATTCCAGATGCCCACTGTCCCATAATTTTTTCATGCGTTTCACGGTTTCCGGATGGACTTTTACAAACTCCTCAAGCGTTCCGGCGCCGATGTCGGGAGCAATCCTGTATCCGTATTTTTCCGTCCAGTCAAGAAGAAGGTTTAGGACTTTCGCGGCCGCATCCGACCAGTCATATTCGGCGTATCCCTCGTTTTCAATGATGATTCCGCCGTGCGGCATTGTCATCATGTATATGGGGGTGTCTACAATCTCCCTGCGTCTTTTCTCAAGAAGGCCGAAAAGTCCTGACAAAGTTTTCTCGGCTTTTTCATATTTCCCATTCATGTAATGTTCGGCTGCGAGGCTTAGTTCCGGCAATATTTCCCTGACGTTCCATTTCCTTCCAATAGCCCTGTGCAACTGGCAGACGAGGAGTGCGGATATCCCGAACGCATGGAAATCGCGCCGCAGATCGTTGTCATCGAGCTCCTTTTCGATGCCGGAGGCCGAGAGTATGGCCTTGACTATGAGATCGGTCAGATCGCGGGTGCTGGAAGGATCCGCCATGATGAGATATCTGTGGATGACCTTCAGCGGATTGAATGCGAATATCGCAGTGCCCTCCTTCACCAGCACTGCTGGAAGCTCTGCGATTGTCGCAATTGATTTCCAGTCCGGTGACGCTTTCATCCTCCGCCACTGGACTCCGCCCCATTGCATCGGAAGATAAAACTGGGGTGAACGGGTCTTGCTGATTTTAAATGAAATCTTTTCCTTCTGCGAACTTCGCAGTTCAAGGCATTCTACGCCGGCGGGAACCTTTTCAGGAAACTCAAGATAAATCTTCGACTTCTTCAGCTTTGCCGTAAGAATATTCGGATCGAAGAGGGTGGCGACGGCATAACCCGGCCCGGCCCATTCCTCGACCGGAAGTCCGGAAAACTCCACAAGATTGCCGTGAATTCCAGAAATGTCCTTCAATGAACCATCAAGCGTTTCAAGAAACAGTTCAAGCTCCTTTTTAGGTATTCTTTCTTCTTTCAAAATAAATCTCCTTCCAAATGAATTATATATAAGGGTAATATCCTAGTCTTTGAAGTCAATAGCAAGAGTGTGACCACGGCTTACCCACAAAGTTTACGTTAAGGAATTTCAAAAGTTTATTCCTGCAAAAGCAGGAATTTGGAGTGCTGACGCATCTTGCCACGCCGTAGCATCTTGGCGAAGGCGGGAGCTTCAGCTTGTACCCGGCGAAATTAACTTCGCCGTCTTGACCGGCAGGCTGCGCATGCCGGAAGAAAAGCGGTAGCTCCCTCCTTCGCCAAGGCTACGGTGGGCAGGTCGCGACCGCACTCCAAAAAAATTGCGGCGCCTTGTCGGCTTGATCTCAATAAATCCTTTCATGGCGCCTATCGTGCCGCCTTCAGCGTCGCGATGAGATAGGACTGAATGT
>JBAZRS010000120.1:0-1490 GCA_041662825.1 Victivallales bacterium
CATTTGCTATAAATTTACAAGGGCTAACATGAACATAGAAACAGAAATCAGTGGAAATCAAGCGATCCTTAAAGTGACAGGGCGTCTCGATGCCGCATGGGCGGAACACTTCCATAAGGCAGCCCTAGAAACCATACGCGACGGGCACCATAACCTGCGCATTGACGCCTCCGGCCTGGAATATCTGAGCTCTGCCGGAATCCGTTCCCTGCTCCGGATCCAGCGGGAACTTAACGCTGTGAAGGGCTCGTTCGGGATCATCTGCCCCTCGGCATTTGTGGCAGACACACTGCGTCTCTCCGGACTCCAGCTGCTGATAATGACAGAATCGGAATCTTCCGCAACGGAAAATGTTCAGAGTGCGGACATGGCACCTTTAACAGCAGGCAAGTCTGCACCCGGAATTCGTTTTGAAAACCATCCGCTTGCGCCAAACGGGCAGATAAAGGTAAGGACTGCCGGCCGATGGAACCCTTGGCTTCCCGTGCAAAATGGAGATGCTGCAGAAGTCAGCTTTCCGCGAAATGTCTTTTCCCTGGGAATCGGGGCTCCAGGAAAAGATGTTGATGTCGCACGCACCCGTTTCGGAGAATTCATCGCCGCATCTGGTCATCTTTCCTGGCTGCCTGGAGACGGCGCGGATACGCCGGATTACCTTGAACAGGCCGAACTCTTCGTGCCAAGCCTGCAGGTCATCCAGTCACTTACAGGGGAAGGGGAATTTTCTCATCTGCTGCGCTTCTCTCCATGTAAAAAGGGGAATTTCCTGAATCTGTCCGACCTGTTTCTGGAGCTGCTTCAAACGACCCGGTCCAATTCCGCTGCAATGATCGGGCTAGTCGAGGTGGAAGGGCTGGTCGGCGCCGCCCTGTCCCGTTCTCCCGGACTTATCCAAACGACCGACCATCCCTCAGATTTCCCTGAAATACGCAATTGGATGAGATTCTGCGGCGAACGAATTCACAGCCAGGCACAGGCCCTTATCGTTGCCTTTATCAGCCGAGATCCGGCCCATGCTTCGGTTTCACAGCTCGCGCCTTTGCCGTCAAGACCGGAAATCCGCGCCCATACGCATGCCGTCGTCCTGCCCTACCGTCCGCTTCAGCAGGGAGTCCTGGAACTTGAACCCTCGGTGGCTGCAGTTTTCGGCGACAATGAACCGATCGGCCTCCTGCATCTGATTGAAGACGACCGGTCAACCATCGGACTCGGACAGAGTGCGTTCGTCCGCGGCGCATGCTGGTGCGCACCGCTTGTATTTTCAAAGGAGCCGCAAAAATGACGCTTGTAATCGGAGCTTTCACCATAGGGCTTATCCTCTCGCTGCTTTCAATGGGCGTGTGGATAAGTTTCCGCATACTGCGCTACTGCGACATTACCGTTGACGGATCCATCACTCTTGGCGCATCGGTGGCCGCAGTGCTGATGATAAACGGCTGGTCGCCATGGACCGCCACCGTCGCCGCCACAGTGGCCGGCGGTGCAGCAGG
>JBAZRS010000120.1:1500-4437 GCA_041662825.1 Victivallales bacterium
TTCGCGACCGGAGTTCTCCACACAAAATTCCGCATCCAGGAACTCCTCGCTGGCATCCTTGTCATGACCGCCCTGTACTCGGTCAACCTGCGTGTCATGGGCAAAAGCAATGTTCCGCTTATAAATGTAGATAACATTGCATCCCCTGCAGCCGGAATCCTGACCAGCAGCAACGGCGGCGCCGATTCAATAGGTCTTCTTGGCTGGCGTGTCCCCATACCGGATGCAGCCATGCTCATCACAGTCCTGGTAATAACAGTAGCAGTCGCCCTGATTATCCGCCGCTTTCTTCTGACCCACCTGGGCACCGCCATGCGCGCCACAGGCGAAAATCCGCAAATGGTCCGCGCCCAGGGAGTGGACAATCAGGCGATGGTAGTATTCGGACTGGTTTGCGCCAACGCCCTAGTCGGGATGTCAGGCGCCCTGCTCGCGCAATACCAGGGCTTTGCCGACGTGCAGATGGGCATAGGCATGATTGTATGGGGGCTGGCAAGCATCATTATAGGCGAAGCCCTGGTCGCCGCACGTTGCACGCCAGGACTCGCCCTTCTCGGAGCAATAATGGGCACGATCCTCTTCCGCCTCCTCGTTGCCATCGCCTTGCGCTGGGGACTCAATCCCAACGACCTGAAACTGGTCACAGCTGTCTTTGTCTTTGCGGCGCTTGTGCTTCCCGGCGCTGTTAAGTATTTCATCCGGAAACGTTTCAAGGAGAAATCAAATGGTTGAAATACATGGACTTACAAAAACATTTTTCCCGAATACCCCAAACGAGGTTCAGGCGCTTCGAGGAATTGACCTGGATATTCCCGAAGGCTGTTTTGCCGGAATCATAGGTACCAACGGTTCCGGAAAAAGCACTTTGCTCAATGCCGTGGCTGGAACATTCGAGCCCGACCAGGGCGAGATTATCATAGACCGGCAGAATATCACCGCCTGGGCTGAATACAGGCGCGCCAGCCTTATCGGCAGGGTTTTTCAAAATCCTTTCGCCGGCACGGCCGCAGACATGACGATCGCGGAAAACGTCGTAATGGCGATGCGCCGCGGTCGCAGGCGAGGCCTGGGACTGGCGCTCAGGCACTCCGTTCGCAACGAAATAGCCGATCGCGTACGCTCTCTCAAGATGGGTCTGGAAGACCGCCTGAACAACCCTATGGGAACGCTCTCCGGCGGCCAGCGACAGGCCCTCACGCTTCTCATGGCAACATGGCTGCGGCCGCGCCTTCTCCTGCTCGATGAACATACCGCCGCCCTCGATCCCAAGAGTGCCGCACAGGTGGCTGAACTGACACTGGAAATCATCCGCCGTGAAAAATTGACCGCACTTATGGTTACCCACTCCATGCAGCAGGCAGTGCAGCTGCCGGAACATATCATCATGATGCACAAGGGTCAGATCGTCCGCCAGTTCGGCGGTCAGGAGAAAGCCCGTGTACGAGTACCAGATCTTCTTGCAGCATTCGATCATGTCCGTAGGCGCGAGCAGCTTGACCACGCGGTTGCGGAAATCCTGGGGAGGCAATATGCCTGAGCAAAGCCTAAATCCTGTCATCCGCTATCTGCGCCACATCATCGGCTACGAGGCATTCATGGCTCTGACTGCCGGGGCTGTCGTCTACCATGCCAGTTCCCATACGGCCGTCTTCCCGCTGCTCTTCGCCGTTGGCGGAGTGCTCTGCCTGATCCTCATGCTGCATACTGTAAAAGCAGCCGCAAAAGGCGACACATATCATTACCCTTACGGCACCGGGAGGCTGGAAAACCTGAGCAGCATTCTCCTGTCCACAATGATCGCCGTAGGCGCGATGATTCCTTTTGTGCAGGCTGTACAGGCTCTTTTTTCAGACAAACCGCATGCGGCAAACATGGGGTGGACTTCACTGCTGCTGCTGGTTTCCTGCCTCGGCAATCTGGTACAGGGGAGACGGGCCTTGCGTCTGCATAAGTCAAACGGCAGTCCCATACTCTCCTCAATCTATCACGGCTACCACACGGGTTTTGTCCGGGACGGTTTTTCATTCGCCCTGATCGGCATCTGCTGGTCGCTAAAGGGGGAAAACCAGGAATTCATGTCTCTCCTGGATTCTATTTCCACAATCGCCCTTACATTTTACACGTTGTATCACCTGCTGCCGCAGGTTTGGATCAACTTCCGCTCGCTGGCCGATTTCCCCACCTCCGAGGAGAATCAACTCAAAATCATGGGTATACTGGCGCGGCACTATGACCGCTACGAAATGCTCGGGCTCATCTATACGGCTAAAAAAGGCGGCACGGAAGTGTTTGAGGTTGAACTTTCATTCAAGCCTGAGATGAATATCGGAGAACTGCTCGAACTCGAAAACGAGATTCGACAGGACTTCAGGAAACAGTTTCCCGACTGCCTCTTCCGGATCATCCCGCAGCTCCTCCCAATGGAAAATCCAAGCTCCAAAGCTCAACCCCAAAACAACGTGTAGATTTAAAATGCCAAATACCAGCCTCACAATCAGGACTATGACTCGGGAAGATGTGGACATCGCCGTCGGCTGGGCTGCTGCTGAAGGGTGGAATCCGGGTATTCATGACGCTGACAGTTTTTACGCCGCCGACCCTAACGGGTTTTTCATAGCCGAACTGAACGGCGAATCGGCGGGATGTATTTCAGCGGTAGCCTATGACGACACATTCGGCTTCCTGGGCTTCTATATTGTGCGAAAAGATTTGCGAAACCAGGGAATAGGATTAAAACTCTGGCAGACAGCCATCAGTTACATGGGGCAACGGACTGTCGGCGGCGACGGGGTTGTCTCCATGTTGGAGAAATATGCGAAGAGCGGTTTCCATACAGCCCATTTCAATGCCCGATATGAAGGGATCGGGGCGGCATCTGGAGCGGCATCGAAATTGCCTCTTGTTGACCTGCGTGACCTTCCGTTCGCAGAGCTCGCT
>JBAZRS010000120.1:4447-11269 GCA_041662825.1 Victivallales bacterium
ACCAGGGCGGCTCTCATTCACTGGCCGCCGTGGATGGAAGCAGGATTACCGGTTACGGTGTGATCCGCCCATGCCGGACAGGGTTCAAGATCGCCCCGATTTTCGCCGATACGCCGGACATCGCCGAGAACATCTTCTCAGCACTATCCTCGTTTGCCGGGGGCGGACATGTGTTTCTCGACATACCTGTCTGCAATCCTGCAGCCGTAAAGCTTGTTGAGAGACACGGAATGACCAAGGTCTTTGAGACCGCACGAATATACAGGGGAGCGCCGCCTTCGCTGCCGCTTGAACAAATTTACGGCATAACCAGCTTTGAACTGGGATGAGCGTGCAAAAAACTTATACATGGACTTCCTGAAAATTTTCATTGCTTCATATCCCACTTGAAGAAGACGAGATTGCCGATATGATACCATTTATGGGATTAATTATAAAAGGGAATGCAAAATGATCGGCAATTTAAAATCATCATCAGTCATAAAACGCCATCCGGGCAATCCGGTCCTGTCAGCAAAGGATATTCCTTATCCTGCCGCCTTGATATTCAATGCCGGCGTCACGAAGTTCAACGGACAGTATGTCATGGTGTTCCGCAACGACTACGGCTCCCTTGAAAAGCAGAAACTTGAAGGGACCAATATCGGACTCGCTTACAGTAACGACGGGATCAAATGGCAGGTCGCACCGAAACCGTGCTTCAGGCTTGAGGACAGGGAATTCATGCGCGCTTACGACCCGCGGCTCACAGTCATCGGCGACAGATGCTACATGTGCTTCGCCGTTGATACGAAACACGGGCTGCGCGGAGGGATCGCAGTCAGCGACGACTTTGAGAAGTTTGAAGTGCTTTCACTGACAGTTCCCGACAACCGCAACATGGTGCTGTTCCCGAAAAAGGTGAACGGCAAATACGTCAGGCTGGAAAGGCCGTTCCCGGTCTACAGCCGCGGCGGATGCGACCGTTTCGACATCTGGATGTCGGATTCGCCGGACATGAAATACTGGGGCAACTCAAATCTCGTCCTCGGCGTCGAGGATGTCCCTTATGCTAACAACAAGATCGGTCCCGGCGCTCCGCCAATAGAGACTGAACAGGGCTGGCTCACAACATTTCATGCCGTGGATCTCGATATTACCCGCGGCAAGAACGGCTGGGAGGAAAAATGGCAGAAGAGATATACGGCAGGCATCATGCTTCTAGACCTGGAAAAACCTTGGATAGTGAAGGGGATATGCAAAGAGCCGCTCATAGCCCCTGAAGCTGAATGCGAGATCGGCGGAGGATTCCGAAACAACGTGATCTTCCCCGGAGGCATGATCCTCGAAGATTCAGGCGAAGTCAAAATATATTACGGCGCAGCAGACACTGTCGAATGCCTGGCAACTGCAGACATCAACGAACTTCTCGCCCTCTGCAAAAGCCCGGTGATGCGCTGAATTGAAAAAGACGAAGCGATTGCAGGTTGCATGGAGACGATGGCTTATCTCTTGATCTTTTTTTCTACCACAGCCTTGTCGCCCATCGCCTTTTCGAAGCCGCCGCCGCTAAGCCATTTCTTTGATTCGGGCTTGTCTTTAAGGCAGGCATCCCAGAATTCCGCGCTTGCCTGTTTGATGAGTTCCTGAAATACTTTATCGTTATCCTCTTTTCCGGTTGTCCTGAATCTTCCGGAGAAAATCATGTGGTCACCGCCGATGAAAGTCAAAAGATACTGGTCATTCTTGTCAATGCAGTCAAAGGGAATCCTGCGGTCGGCGGCCTTTGTGTCGGCAACCGGGCTGTCATCTTCCGTGCCTGTCATGTGAAGACACGGAACGGAATAATTAGCATAGGAATTGTTTTTCTTTTCCTTTTCGGAGGCGGGAGGACTCATTGCTATGCACGCCTTGATTCTCGGGTCAGAGAGATTTGTTTTCCCTCCCAATGGGCCGACAAGTACCCTACCCGAACTTGCGAGGGCGGTATAGGCTCCGAACGAATGCCCTGCCACCCCTACCCTGTCAATGGCGCATTTTCCGGCAAGTTCCGACTTTTCATCTTTATTGAGCTTTTCAATTTGGTCAATTGCAAATGAAACATCCTTCGGGCGGTTCAATATACTAGGCAGATCCTTAATTGCCTTTCTCATTGACTCCAGTGGATTCGGCTTGTCCTTCCAGACTTCGTCATCGCTGCCCTTGTGCTGGATATGGACGGAAACATAGCCGTCCTTGGCCCAGTGGGTCCCGAGATACTCATAGCCGTCACATGTGCCGCCTAGTCCGTGTGAAAAGATGATGACAGGATATATTCCCGCAGAGGCGGGAATATATATTTTGACGGGAATTTCGCGATTCCTGGCAGAATCGTGCCAGACGGTTTTGAGGGTTTTAAACTCAGATGCATTCTGAGGATTTACAGGGTCAGTCAGGGGATCAGCCGGAAGAAGAATACATGCAGGCATGATAAACGAGATTATTGCAAATCTAAAGTAAGGCAGGCTTTCCAGCCTGCTCATTAAATTGGAATAACAGGCTGGAAAGCCTGTCTTACTCAAGAAATCAAACAGTTTTGCAATCAGCCATCTCATTTATAAATTTCGTTCCGAAATTTATCGTCTGTCCCCGAAAAGCCTGAGAAGCATGAGGAAAAGGTTTATGAAGTCGAGATAGAGTGCAAGGGCGCCCATGACGGCGCCTTTGCGCCCGGCCTCCGAGTTTTCATCGACCTTGACGCCGAGTTCCTTTATCTTCTGAGTGTCGTAAGCGGTGAGCCCGACGAATATCAGCACCCCGATGCAGCCGATGATCCAGTTGAAGATTCCGTTGTTCCAGAAGATATTGACGATAGTGGCTATTATCAGTCCGATGAGGGCCATGAAACAGATGTTGCCTATCGAGGTCAGATCGCGTTTTGTGAAGTATCCGTAGGCGCTCATGGCGCCAAACGTGCCGGCTGTTATGAAGAAAGTTGATGTTATGGAGGTTGCGGTGAATGCGAGGAATATTACGGAGAGGGTCAGTCCGTTCATGACTGAATAGGCGAAAAACACGGCTGTCGCCGTTGCGGCCGACATTTTTTCAATGAATCCTACAAGTGCCATGACCACGAGGAGTTCGCCGATCATGAGGCCGTAGAACAATATCTTATTGCCTATGATCAGTTTCACGAGATTCGGCTGGGATGCGACATACATTGCGACAAGCGCTGTAATCGCAAGCGCAAAAGACATCCACGCATATACTTTTGATATGAAAGTCTTTACTTCGACTGCGGATCTTGTTGATACGGCATCATAGGCGTCCGGGTTATACATAATAGTCTCCTCCATGGTTGAATTAAGTTAAGCGTGAAATATAATATAAACCGCTGATGTTTCAACACCGCTCATTTATTATAACGGAGAATGCCATGATAAAACCGTCTATTTCCGATACAGTTGAAAAGTACGGGGCTGAACTTAAGGAACTGTCCTTGAAAATCCACAAATGTCCCGAACTTGGAATGGAGGAGTTCAATGCGTGCAAATGGCAGACGGAACTCCTGATGAAAATGGGATTTGAAGTCAAGTCGCCCTACTGCGGACTGAAAACTGCGTATTTCGCAAAATCCGGCAAAGGCGGCCCTGCACTCTGTTTCCTTGCCGAATACGACGCCCTCCCGGAAATGGGCCACGCCTGCGGTCACAATCTCATCTGTTCCGCCGCAATCGGTGCAGGGAAAGCGCTCGCAGACACCATTAAAGGCGAAAAAATCCCCGGAACCGTTATAATCATGGGAACTCCGGCGGAAGAGGGAAAAGGCGGAAAAGTCAAGATTTTAAGCAAAAACGGATTCGGCAAAATTGATGCCGTGATGATGGCTCATCCACTGTACCGCACCCAGCCGTGGCATGGTTTTCTTTCCGTCGAAAGATTCAATGTCTCGTTCCGCGGAAAATCATCGCATGCCTCAAACAGTCCCGAAAAAGGGCGGAACGCCCTTGACGCTACCATGCTCTTCTTCCAAGGGGTTAACGCCTGGCGCCAGCATCTTCCGGAAAGCACCAGGATTCACGGCATAATCACATCCGGCGGCGCGGCCCCGAACATAATCCCGGACTTCTCATCGTGCAGTTTCTATATCCGCGCCGCAAATGAGGCGACCATGGGGGATATGATAAAACGATTCAGGGATATTGCGAAAGGCGCAGCCCTGATGACGGGCACATCAGCTGAAGTCGAAAATGGCGAAGAGGGTTACAAGGGCGGCAAGATCAACAAACCGCTTAACGACGAATACTTCCGTGTCACTGAAAAACTTGGAATGAAACCCGTCATGCCTGATAGAAGCGGAAGGGCCTCCAGCGATTTCGGGGATGTCTCGCAGCTTATCCCCGGAATTCATGCATATTTCGGAATCTCCAATAAGGGAAAGCCACCGCTTCATTCTGCGAAATTCGCAGAGGCCGCAAAAAGCGATTACGCCCTCAACGCAATGCTCAAGACTTCAAAGGCGATGGCGCAGATAGGCTACCGCTTCTTTACGGATCGGGATTTCAGGGGGGAGATCAGGGAGGATTTCAACAGGCTTTCAGAAGAATAAATCCGTGTTTGTTGGCAGTTGGACGCTGCGCGAAAAGGTTTTCTGGAACAGCTCTTACGAGCTTGACTACAAGTGAATTCGCCTCAATTTCAAAGTTCTTGTTTGGTAGTTAACCCAGTGAAGGGTGTTCTTATTATACCTTTTCGAGCAGGCTGAACTTAACCGGCTCCGCCGGGATTTAAGATTTCTTTACAGGATAACAGGAGTCCAAGGATATTTCATTCGTCAGGAAAAGAACGCGTCAACAGAGTGACGCGGCTACAGCGCGGATTTGCTGTAGTAACGGCACTCTGTTGCCGTTCTCTTTAATTGCAACTTAGTATTTAAATCCAGTTTATCCTGTTATCCTGTCGAAAAATACAATTTCCTATACGATCTAGTTAAGCCCGCAAGGGCTGTTCTTGAGTAAGACAGGCCCTGGTCGCCAAAGGCGCTGCCGGAGGCAGGTAAACTTTCCAGCCTGTTATTTCCCAATTTCCAGGAAACGGGCTGGAAAGCCCTACTTTTCACAGAAATTCCATTTTAAAAGTAGTACAGGCATCTCGCCTGTAATTTTCATGAGTTTCAAGAAAGAATAAGAACAGGCGAGACGCCTGTGCCACACTCTTTTATTCCTAAGTTGGAGTTCAAACTTCAGTTTGTCTTTTCTTAATCTAAGCGGCTTTCAGGCAATACCCGGCAGTTCAATTCAAGGAGGGCTCCCCCCCTTGCCTACTGCTGGACTTTTTCTCCCTGGCTTTCTGCGCATCTGATCTGCGCCTCTGTATTGTCTCCTGGTCCTGCTTCGAAAAACAAGCTTCCTTCAGTGCAAGAAGTTTCTTTTTATTATCCATGTATTTGACACGGAGCAGATTTTTTTCGCTTTCATCACTGCATCCGGCAATTTCCTTCATCAGGGAATTGTTTTCATTCTCAAGATGATGCTTCTTTATGACGGCAATGCACTCGTTCAGCGCCTTCTCCCTGTTCTCGGCACTGTAGTCGTTCTGCTGTGAAAGGAGCCTGCTGATGGACGGGCACGGGTCATTGCACAATTTGTCGAGGAGCACCTTGGATGAGTTCTCCCATTCGCCGTTGAGCGTCAGCGATATGACAGTTTCGAGTGCAAGGCCTACGGGAGTCCTGCCTATCATCTCATTGGGGAGTTCCTCTGCAAGCCTTCTTCCGACATCGCCGTGGGCCAGCGCCAGTTCCAGAAGCGTATCCTCCGCCCTTGTCAGGACAGTATCCTCGATTTGCTGGACATTGTTGAAAGCATCGCTGTTTTGAGTCGGGACATATCCCGGCTGACTGACGGTTTTCCTGTTGAGCTCATTGTAGACAATATTTTCAGGGATCTTCATGAGCTGTGCGAATTTCGCGGCGAATGACGATCTGGCGACCGGACTTTCAATCTTGGAAACATAGGAAAGCACTTCGGAGACAATCCTGCCCTTGCCCCAGGGGGAGTTGGGATCGAATTCCTTCACCGCCTTGTTGTACACATAATCGAAGAAGGACATGGCGCTTTCCACTGATTCGGACAAGGCTTCAGGCCCGTTTGCCTTCAGGAATTCATCCGGGTCTTTTCCATTTGGGAATGAGACTATTCTCACCTCAAACCCGAGTGGCAGGAGTATTTCCATTACCCTGAGATTGGCTTTTGTTCCCGCCTCGTCGGAATCGAAACACAGGAAAACCTTCTCGGTATAGCGGCGCAGTATCCTGGCCTGTTCATCGGTAAACGCAGTTCCCTGCGGGGCGACCGTGTTGCAGAAGCCGGCGCTGTGCATGGCTATCACATCGAGCTGTCCCTCGCAGAGTATGGCATACTGCTTGTCCCTTATCGCCTCCCTTGCCATGTGCAGCGCGTAAAGGATGCGGCTTTTCTTGAAAATGGGGGTTTCCGGACTGTTCACATACTTTGCGCCGACTGTCTCCTTTTCAACCGTCCTCGCACTGAACCCCACGACCCTTCCCTGTTCATCCCAGATCGGGAAGACAAGCCTGTTCCTGAAACGGTCGTATGTTTTCCCGTTCTCTTCGTTTTTCACGACTACTCCGGCCAGAAGTATCTCATCCTGAGTGTAGCCTTTTCCGGCCAGGAGCCTGAGCGCCTCATCCCAGGAGTCCGGTGCGGCTCCAAGTCTGAATTTCGCGAGGGAATCATCGGGGATTCCGCGGTTCCTGACGTATTCGCCGACTTTCGTATCCTGCTTCTCGAAAAGAAGCCTTGAATACCACGTGGCAAGTTCCTCGTGTATCTTGTAGAGTTT
>JBAZRS010000121.1:0-11267 GCA_041662825.1 Victivallales bacterium
CGAAATCTCCCTTCTCCGCGAATATCGCACACGGCTTGTGTCTGATGTCGTGACCGGCAAACTGGATGTGCGCAAGGCGGCGAAGGATTTACCGGGAGAATCCGTAAAACTTGAAAAAATAGACGATGTTGTAGAGGATGAAGTATCCGACGAAGTTTAACAAAGCCGAAAAGTAAAAAAACAATGCCTAAAAACAAAGCTATTTTGCTTGTAGCTTGATAATCAAGGAGTTCTATTTGTTAAAAGATCATCGTCTATTTTTATTTAACAAAGGATTTAACAAATAACTTGGATTTTGATACCGTAACGGAAGGAAGAGCATTTTGACCACTGATACGTCAGAAAAAGGCCTCGAAACCATAATCATGCGGTACATGACCGGGGTGGACGGTTTGTTCTCAGATGGACGAGTTAAGGTTGTTGAAGTCCCGGCTTCATACGGCGGCACCGGATGGTTTGCTGGCAATCCCTTTACTTACGACCGGAACCATGCACTGGATACGCCCCATCTTTTCGCCTTCATCAAGGCCACTCAGACTGACAGTTTCAAGAAGCTTAAAATCTCAGACTGCAATGACATGAAGGATATCTCCCTTTTGAAGTTTCTTGCCCGTTTAAGCAGCGAAATAGGTAACAGGGGTATCATTGATGTGTTGAGGCATGGAATAAAGCACGGGGACGTGTCACTTGACTTGTTCTATGGTACTCCGTCACCCGGAAATGAAAAGGCCGTTGCGAATTTCGCAAAAAACCGGTTCAGTGTTACCCGTCAGCTTCGCTACAGCATGGATGAAACCCGGCGTGCGCTTGATCTCTGCCTTTTCATAAACGGTCTGCCTATCGCAACTTTTGAACTTAAGAACAGCCTGACCAAACAGACGGTAGAGGATGCGATAGAACAATATAAGCGTGACCGCGACCCGAGGGAGAGGCTTTTCGAATTCGGGCGCTGCATTGTGCATCTGGCGGTGGACGATCATGAGGTGATGATGTGTACCCACCTCAAAGGCAAGGGTTCCTGGTTCTTGCCGTTGAACCAGGGATGGAATGACGGAGCCGGCAATCCCCCGAATCCCGACGGTCTCAAGACCGATTACCTCTGGAAGCAGATACTGACTCCGAAAGGATTAACGGATATCATTGAAAATTATGCCCAGGTTGTCAAGGAAAAGAATCCAAAAACCAGACGGGAGAAGAAGACGCAGATTTTTCCGCGCTACCACCAGCTCGATGTAGTCAGGAAGATACTCGCCGATGTTACGCAAAATGGGGCGGGGAAACGCTATCTCATCCAGCATTCCGCAGGCAGCGGCAAGTCAAACTCCATTGCCTGGCTGTCCCATCAGCTTATCGGACTGCGCAAAGACGACAAGAATATTTTCGATTCCATAATAGTAGTTACCGACCGACGCATCCTTGACCAGCAGATCAAGGCCACCATAAAGCAGTTTGCTCAGGTGGGAGAGACTGTCGGACACGCCGAACATTCCGGAAACCTCCGGAAATTCATCCAGAGCGGCAAGAAGATAATCATCTCCACAGTTCAGAAGTTCCCGTTCATCCTCGATGAAATTGGGGATGAGCACCGGGGTCGCAGCTTCGCCATAATCATAGACGAAGCCCATTCAAGCCAGGGCGGAAAAGTGGCCGGGGCGCTGAACGAAGCGTTGTCCGACCCTGAAGACACAATCAATGATGCCCTTGAAAAGAGGATGCAGGCCCGTAAGATGCTGACGAACGCCAGTTATTTCGCGTTTACCGCCACGCCTAAAAATAAGACGTTGGAGATTTTCGGAGAACCGCAGCCCTCAGATTTGGAAGGCAAGATAAAGCATCTTCCGTTTCATTGTTATTCGATGAAACAGGCAATTCAGGAGGGGTTCATCCTCGACGTGCTCAAGAGCTACACTCCCGTGGACAGTTATTACAAGCTGGTAAAGACAATAGAAAGTGATCCTGAGGTTGATACCAAGAAAGCTAAAAAGAAAATACGTCATTATGTGGAAAGCCATGACCACGCCATCAGCATTAAAGCGGAGATAATGGTGGACCATTTCCATGAACAGGTGATGGCACTGAACAAGATCGGCGGGCAGGCCCGGGCGATGCTGGTATGTTCCGGCATTGAAAGGGCAATCCAGTATTTCCACCGCTTTCGCGAATATTTGAAGGAACGCAAAAGCCCATACCAGGCCATTGTCGCATTTTCCGGAGAGCATGAATACGGAGGGGCAAAGGTCAGCGAATCATCACTTAACGGTTTTCCGTCCGGTGACATAGCAGACAAGATAAAGGAAGATCCGTACCGCTTTCTGATCTGCGCCGACAAGTTCCAGACCGGTTATGACGAGCCTCTCATGCATACGATGTACGTGGACAAGCACCTTTCCGGCATCAAGGCGGTGCAGACGCTTTCGCGTCTCAACCGCGCACATCCTCAGAAACATGACGTTTTCGTCCTGGACTTCATGAACAATTCGGAAACAATCTTGGCGGCCTTTACTGACTATTACCGGACAACCATTCTCAGCGACGAGACCGATCCCGACAAACTCCATGACCTGAAGAAAGCTCTCGACGAGCACCAGATCTATTCATCCGAACAGATTGGGAGCTTGGTATCTATGTATCTGAGCGGAGCGGACAGGGATAAGCTGGATCCCATACTCGATGTCTGCGTGGCAAACTATATTGACCAGCTTGACGAGGACGGACAGGTGGACTTCAAAGGCAAGGCCAAGTCATTTACGCGCACATACGATTTTCTTGCTTCCATTCTGCCATACACCAATCCAGAATGGGAAAAACTGTCCATATTACTTAATCTGCTAATTCCGAAACTCCCGGCTCCAAAAGAGGAGGATCTTGCAAAGGGAATACTCGAAGCCATTGACATGGACAGTTACCGTGCCGAAAAAAAGGCCGCCCTCAAGGTACTTGTGCCTGATGATAATGCGGAAATAGACCCGGCACCTGTGAGCGGAGGAGGCAGGAAATCGGAGCCGGAACTTGATCGCCTGAGCAATATCATTAAGACTTTCAACGAACAGTTCGGCACGCTCTTCGCAGATTCCGACCGCATAGCCCGCCGCATTACCGAGGACATTGCCCCCAAGGTGGCTGCGGACCAGCCTTACCAGAACGCCATAAGAAACACGCCGAATGCAGCGCGCATTGAACTTGACGCAGCTCTAATGCGCGTAATCAGCCCTCTCCTGAAGGATGACACCGAATTCTACAAGCAGTTCGTCCAGAACGAATCTTTCAAGCGCTTCGTGACAGATACGGTAATCCAGCTCACGGCTAGATGATTTTCCCAGAGGTCTTGTCTCAGAAATCACAGCATCTTAACTCAGTAAAACTTCTTTCCAGGGAAGGCCGTGTTTATTTAGCTTTTGCATGAACGGCTCGGGATCGAACTGTTCCATGTTGAAGACTCCGGCCTTACTCCACACACCGGTGGCCATCAGCATGGCGCCGATCATCGCCGGAACCCCGGTGGTATAGGAAATAGCCTGGGATTTCACTTCCTTGTATGATTTCTGGTGATAGCAGACATTGTAGATGAAATACTTCTTCTTCTTCCCGTCTTTACCCAGCCCGGAAATATGACATCCTATACATGTCTTCCCCTTTGTGAAAGGGCCAAGCGATGCGGGATCCGGCAGAAGAGCCTTCAGGAACTGCAGGGGGACAATTTTGACACCATTGTAGTCCACTTCGTCAATCCTAGTCATCCCGACATTGGAAAGAACCTTGAGATGATTGAGATAGCTGTCGGAGAATGTCATCCAGAATCTGGCCTTCTTGAGGCTCTTGAAGTTTTTGACAAGTGATTCAAGTTCCTCGTGATACATGAGATATATCTTCTTCGCGCCTATATTTGAAGGGAAATAGAAGTTTTCCGAAACGGAAAGGGAATCAACGGTCTCCCATTTGCCGTTTTCAAAATATCTGCCTTTGCATGTGACCTCCCGGATATTTATTTCCGGGTTGAAATTTGTGGCAAAAGGCATCCCGTGATTGCCATCATTGCAATCGATGATGTCAAGCTCATCCATCCGCTTGAAGTGTTTTTTCTGCGCCCAGGCTGTAAAAACATTTGTTACACCCGGATCGAACCCGCTTCCGAGAAGGGCCATTATGCCGCGTTCCTTGAATTTCCTGTGGTAAGCCCACTGCCACTTGTAGCAGAAATTCGGGTTCTCCAGAGACTCATAGTTCGCGGTGTCAAGATAATGGACGCCGGTTTCAAGGCAGGCGTCCATGATATGAAGATCCTGATACGGAAGAGCCACGTTGACAACAACGTCAGGTTTGAATTTATTTATAAGCCCAACCAACTGTGGAACATTATCAGCGTCAACCTGGGCGGTTTGGATCTTCCTCTTTATCTGTGAGGCTATTTTCCTGCACTTGTCTATTTTCCTGCTCGCCAGGCAGATTTCACTGAAAACATCTGGAACCTGGGCGCATTTGTGGGCGACGACCTGCCCCACCCCGCCGGCTCCTATTATAAGAACTTTGGACATGAGATTCACCATAAATTAGCTTCTACTTCATCCATTTCACGCCCAGATCTTTGCAGATTTTCTTGGAGAGATGATCGTCTATCTCATTGTGCCTCGGTATGGATGATCTCTTGTTCAGTACTGGATTAAACCACCATGAATGGCATCCTCCCTCTCGGAGAAGATAACACTTTTTCGAGGTAAGGTATTTGAGAAGATCGCGGCGCTTCATGCGTAGACCGGCTCTTCATTGAAGTCTGGAACAGCCGCCCTGATCGCATCTTCACGGTTAAATTCAATGGCTTCCTTGAGAGTGATGGCAAGAGACTTCAGTAGTTCTTCCTTGGTTTTTTCCTGGCAGTTCACACCGGGGATTTCCTCTATCCAGCCAATCCACCAGCCGCCATTGTGTTTAATTACCGCTGTATATTTTTGTTTCATGCGGGTACTATAACAAAATAATAATCTTTTTCAAGGCAAGGCGGGCCCATTCTTATAGGTCCCCACATGTCATTCATATGCAAACATGCAGTCTGCCACGATATGGTTTTACAAAGGCGGCTAAGCCAATCATCCAGCGGGAAACAGAATAATTCTATGAAATATATAATAGACACTTGAAGAACATGTCCATAGGGTATATTTATCTTTTCATTAACTGATAATTCAACCCATAATCATTATACGGAGGATTTCAAAATGGCTGACAGCGAAAAGGTCGAAAAAGGCGAGAAGGGTGACAAAAGCGAAAAGAACGTCAGGGACAAGAATCTTTCAATCGCCCTCAGCCAGATCGAGAAGGAATACGGAAAAGGCTCCATCATGCGCCTTGGCGACACCAGTATGCATGTGGATGTCCCCATCATCAGCACCGGCGCACTCACCCTTGACATAGCCCTGGGAATCGGCGGAGTTCCACGCGGAAGAGTCGTTGAAATCTACGGCCCCGAGTCTTCGGGAAAAACCACGCTCTGCCTCCATATAATCGCAAACGCCCAACGCGGCGGCGGCGTCGGAGCCCTGATTGATGCCGAACATGCATT
Organism: Victivallales bacterium; assembly: GCA_041662825.1. GTDB lineage: Bacteria > Verrucomicrobiota > Lentisphaeria > Victivallales > GWF2-50-93 > GWF2-50-93. Next base: position 5,555 of record JBAZRS010000121.1, read on the forward strand.
TGATCCCCAGTATGCCAAGATGATCGGGGTGAACCTTGACACACTCCTTATTTCCCAGCCGGACTGCGGAGAGGACGCCCTGAGCATAACCGAAATGCTTGTGAAGAGCAATTCGGTGGATGTAGTTGTCATTGATTCGGTTGCAGCACTTGTTCCAAAGGCCGAACTTGAAGGCCAGATGGGCGACTCCTTCATGGGATTGCAGGCGCGTCTCATGTCCCAGGCACTCAGAAAACTAACCGGCTCCATCAGCAGAAGCAGGACTTGCTGCATATTCACAAACCAGATCCGCGAGAAAATCGGCGTGATGTTCGGGAACCCTGAAACGACCCCGGGAGGAAACGCGATGAAATTCTACAGTTCCATCCGGATGGACATCCGCAAGATCACTTCTATTAAAGATGCGGCGGGCGGAGTCACCGGAAACAGGACAAGGGTCAAGGTCGTAAAGAACAAACTTGCCCCGCCATTTAAAATCGCCGAGTTCGACATCAACTTCAACGAGGGGATTTCCCGGGTCGGCTCGATCGTCGATGTCGCTATCGACTTTAAGATTATCGAGAAGAAAGGCTCCTGGTTCTCCTTCGGGAGCGAACAGCTCGGACAGGGGCGTGACGCCTTGAAACTCACCGTCCAGGAAGACCCCGCCCTTCAGAAGAAGTTACTCGACAAAATATACGAACAGGTCAAAGCGGGCACGAAACCGGTCGTGGCGGATAAAGAGGAAAAAGAGTAGCGGCATTGGAGTATTAGAAAAAACTTTCCAGTTGCTGGAAAGTTTTATATCGGGAAATTAGGCGGCCAAAGGCCGCAACTTTTGTAATCAAAGCACGTCAACTGACGTGGCTACAACAAATCCACTGCTGTAGCAGCGGCACTCTGCTGCCGCTTTGTAGGAAAGACGCGCCAGCGGAGTGGCGCGGCTACATTAGATCCGGGCTATTGCGTCTTTAGTGTTAACTTTCTTAAAGCAAGAGGCGCAAAGGGCGCAAACGTGTAAAAATACAATTTCCTATACGATCAAAGTTATTCCCTCGGGATAAAAATAAAAACACACTGTCAAATCTTGTAAATCAGCCTCTCTATAAATAGAGTATGCCTTTATTTCTTCATATCGCCTAATTTCAAACGCTTGGTTATGCTATTGTTAAAAAGAATTTCAATATTGTTGACTTTATTTTCACTGCTGTGTCCCGCCTTCGCGCAGGAGCAGCCGGAGCAGAAGGCGTACCGTTCGCGGCAGATAGGCGACAAGGCGTTCAATGACGGTTATTACTCTCTGGCGATAAAATTCTACTCGCAGTATAAAAACGAAGCAGCAGATGATCCCTTCGCGCTTAAAGACGCATATCTGTGTCTATTCCCCGCCTATGTCAGGGACAAGGACGCGGTAAACGCGAGAAAGGATTTCGGGGAGTTCTGTGCGAAATTCGCAGAAGACATTTCAAACAACACGGAATCGCGGCAGCGGGCAGACTACTGGAATGCAAATATAATGATTCTGGAGGGGAATTTTGAAAAGGCCATCACCCTTTTCAACCAGATACTTAAGACGGCTCCGGATATTTCAGATATTCACAGCGAATCTCTTTCCGGGCTCGGAATGGCCCAAATAAACCTCCTCAACTGGGATGAAGCCGAAAAAACATATGTCAAGCTTGAGTCGGTGGGCAAAGGCACAAAATGGGAGGATTATGCCAGAAAGCAGAGAATTCTTATCGCCATCTATAAGGGCGAAATAGACAAGGCCCGGTCGATGCTCAGCATTAATGATTCAAAGAACATTACCGACATCCTTCTTTCGGTCTTCCTTCTGACAAAGGACGGGAAGGCGGCGGAGGCGGCGGAAATTTACAAAAAAACAAGGGGCCAGGCGCCCCTGAGCGGGGATTCCCTTTGGTTCAACGCCAGCATAAACCTGGCAAATGCGTTCATTGAGAAAAAAGATTTTCAGGCCGCATTGGTCTATCAGAAGGATGCGGAATTCTTCGCCGACTCCGATTTTGACAGGGAGAAGATCCTCATTCAGATAATCAACTCCCAGGCTCTTTCGGGCAATTACGATGCCGCCCTCGAGTCATATAGGAAATTCCTGAAGAACTTCCCGAATTCGCCGAACACCGGAATCATAAGGCTTCAGATGGCGAGAGTTTACCATTCCACTAAAAAAACGCAGGATGCCATAAACATCTACAGGGAGATAATGGAAAATCCTAAAAACGGCATAGTGATGAGAATGACTGCGGCAAAAGAGGCTGGACTTCTCTTCATTTCCGAAAAACTTTTCAACGAGGCGCGCGAAAAGTTTGATTTCATTGTTGAAAATGCGGTTGACTCAAATACCAAATACGAGGCCAAAATCCAGCTGGCCGACATATTCTTCCTGGAAAAGAAATATGCTGCGGCCTCATCCGAATTTGCGAAAATCGCAAAGGAAGACAAGGCGTTCAGGGAAGTGGCCCTTCTCAAGCAGATCAACTGCTTCTTTTCCATGAAGGACTACAGGAAATCCATACAGCTGGTGGAATCGTTCATGAAGGAATTCCCCCAGGGTGAAAATTTCCAGAACGCAAGCTTCCTCTACGGAATGATCCTTCTCAACCTCAGGAAGAACGACGACGCCTTTTCGGCTTTTACCGATTTCGCGAAAAACTTTCCGAATCATCCAGACGCGCCCAGGGCTATATTTGAAATCGGGAATATCTGTTTTGACAACGGGAAATACAAGGAGGCCGACGAGAACTATTCGAAAGTGTTTGAAACTTATCCCAAAAGCGAACTTGCCCCCAACGCCCTTTACAAGAAACTTTATTCGCACTTTCTTTCCGGCGATGAAGCCTCTGCCGAAAAGGACCTCTCGGCCCTGGTAAAATATTATCCCGAATCGGTTTTTACGGTCAAAGGCCTTTTCTGGCAGTCCGACTTCTACCGCGACAGCGGCAGAAACGACAAGGCGGAAGCGGTTCTCCAGGATATCCTGACAAAATTCTCATCTGTTCCATCAACCGCCGCTGAAGCGCTTTATGAATGCGCCTATATCTCCCATAAGACAGGCAAAAACGACAGGGCGGTTAAATATCTTGACGAACTGTCCGAGAAATATCCGAATGAAATCATTGTTTCCGAGGGATTCATGCTGCGCGGCGACATGTATACCGAAGCCAACGAATATGAAAAGGCGATCCCCTTTTATACGAAAGCGGCTGAAAGAAGGCCCGGTTCAAATCTTGAAACAGCGTGCTGGGGCCGCCTCGGGGACTGTTATTTTTCAATCGCCTGGAAGACTTCCGATGGAACCAACATCATGAGTGCCACCGAATATTTCAAAAAAATAGTGAACAAGAAAAACGTTCCTTTGAATTTAAGGGAGCAGGCCATATATAAACTTGCGAAATGCGAGGAGACGATAGGCGACAAGGGCGGAGCCCTTGCCAGATACCGTGAAATCATATATGGCTATCAGGTTGACGCTGATAAAGGTGAAATAAGGGATCCCGTATGGGTGGTAAAATCAGCACAAGGAGCTTCAAGACTGTACATTGACAAGGGAACTCCGGAGGCTGCGGAGGCCGCCATCAGCATCTACAAAAAATTGATTGAACTGAACATTGAGCCAAAGGATGATTTCAATAAAGCAATTCGCGAAATTCGCGAAAAATTCAAATTGAAGGAGTGATTCCATGAATCTGCTGTTTAAGGAAATTTTACTGGTCGGAGGCCCTGTCATGTGGCTGATACTCGCATGCAGTGTTGTTGCGCTCTTCGTTTTTCTTGAAAAACTTTTCTATCTTCACAGGGTTCAGGTGAATGTGGGCGACCTGGTAAGGGGGCTGATCAACGTGCTCAAGCGCGGCAATATAGTAGAGGCTGTAAGCCTCTGCGACGACACTCCAGGACCTGCGGCCCATGTCCTGCGTTCCGCAATACTGAGCTATGAACAGGGCGAAGAGGATATTGCGCAGTCAATACAGGATGCAGCCCTGAGCGAGATACCAAGGCTTGAATCCCGCATGAACATACTTGCGACAATCGCATATGTGGCTCCGCTTCTGGGCCTTCTCGGCACTGTTTTCGGAATGATAGAGGTTTTCAGGCAGATCAATGAGGTCGGGGCATTTGTCAATTCAAAGAATCTTGCAAAGGGAATCGGAGAAGCGCTTTACACCACTGCGGGAGGATTATGCGTGGCAATACCATGCTACATAGCGTACAATTATCTGGTGTCGAGGATCGAGGCGATCATCCTGGACATGGAGAAGGCCGCCTCTGAAATCGTATATTTCTTCAAACACGCCAAATCCGGCGAGAACGGGAAAACGGCAAACGGCAAGGCGGATAAATAATGGTGAAGCTCAGGACAAGACTTAAGGTTTTCAAGGGGATGCCGGACATGACGCCGATTATAAATGTCGTCTTCCTTCTCCTGCTTTTCTTCATGCTTTCAAGTTCATTCGTCCAGATTTCCGGAATAAAAATAAACCTTCCCAAGACGGAGGGCGAAAATGAGCTGGGCGCCGAAAAACTCATCATTTCAATAGACAGGAACAATCGTTTCTTCTTCAACGATGAACAGCTCGAATGGAACAGCCTGAAGGAAAAACTCGGACAGTTTATAACAAAAAGCAGGGCCAATACGGTCATCATAGTCGCAGACAAGGATACGGCATACGGGGAGATAGTGAAACTCATGTCGCTTTCCCGCTCACTGAATCTCAATGTCTATGCGGCAACCGGTTCGCCTGAAAGCAAAAAGGAGCAGGTTCCGGAAGATGTCAGCGGTAATTGAAAAAAAAGACGTGAAAGCCGGACGCGACCTGATTCTTGCGGTATTAATAACCGTAATGGCGCATCTTGCCCTTTATTTTATATTCATTCTGCAGAAACCCTCCGAATCTAAAGTCGCGCCCGATCTTAAAAAAGTTGTTTTCCTGCCCCTTGACAAGATGCCAGAGTCTCCGGTCATCACAAATTTGGTTCGCTGGCTTGAATACGGGGATCCGACTCTGATATCAAAGCCAAACCAGAAGCACGGATTCAGTTCCATATATCACGTCTCCGGACTCAGGTCGCCGGAATCTGATTTGAGCTATGGGATACTTCAGAGTCAGCCTAAGATAAAGATAAGCGGGTTTGAAAAGATAATACTTGACAAGGATCCGCTCGGGGCGGAACTGGCGAAAATATCTAATTATAAACCGGCGCCCATACCTCAGCACCCTTATAAAATACAGAAAAAGAACCCTCCCGAATATCCATGCTGGCGAAAGGACGACGGGGAAACCCTGCCTCAGCTTTTTTCAAATGCCGATGAAATCAGGAAGAAAATACAGGTATTGCGGCCCGAAGGCAAAACAGTTCTTAAGGTCACGTATTACGGCGGCGAATTCCAGCCGAGGCCGAGAATCCATGTTTCATGCGGAAACAGGGAGCTGGACTCAATGGCGGTTAACGCGCTTATCGCCAAAACAGATCTTCTGCCATCTTCCGATAGAAAGACCGATGAGCCGTGCTACATTGAAATTGAATGGCAGAAAGGACAGTCAAAATGATACCGATGAGCTGCACCGGCGGATTTATGTTTTACCTGTTCCTGTGTTTTCTTCTCCTCACTTTCCTGTGGGCAAGGGAGTTGCGGAGGCGAAAGGTTTACGACTGGGCCCTTTCCGAAGGTTCCCTATGCATATGCGAAGACTGCCATTTCGCTTTTCTCGTG
>JBAZRS010000122.1:0-11257 GCA_041662825.1 Victivallales bacterium
CCATTACGCCTCCGCTCTGCGCTATTATCTCAGCGTGAACAGCGCCTGGAAGGACAGAATAATCGGGAGAATAACCATGAAAGAAAGGTTCAGTCCCGGTGACATTTTTTATTGCTATGACATGAGCTCCTGTTACTGACACTATATAGTCAACAAGGAGGAACGGGTATCTGTGAGGGATTATAGACATGATTTTGCTGACATCCATGGCGATTTCAGTGTTCTTGTCATATTGTGTGAAAAGTTTTGGCATGCTATCTTTGATTTTCTTGGGTCTTACGGAAAGTATTAGATTTGCCTGGCATACAAGGCCTGAATTCGTATAGTTGGCAGCACTTATGTCAGCTTCAGAATCGGTAATGTTCTTAATTTCTATCTCAATTCTTAGGCGGTCCCCGGGTACTGCGGGTTTTCTGAATTTAACCTTTTTCAGGCCCTTTATATATATTTCCTCGTCAGATTTTGGATTGAAAAGTTTTTTTACAGCTATTTCGGCGACCTGTTCCATGGCTTCCACATGTAAAACGCCCGGCAGAATCGGATGTCCCGGAAAGTGTCCCTGGAATACGGGCTCATTTATGGAAAGGTTTTTCAGCCCGACACATTTATTTTCGCTTTCAATGAACACCCTGTCAACAAAAAGCAGGGGATGGCGATAAGGAAGAAACTCTTTTATTTTTTCAGGGCACAGTATTTGTTCAGACATATGGTACTACCTCTTTTTTTTAAACAGTTTATAGCTATAATATAATCTCAATTTTTGAAATCGGAAACTGCGGGTATTAAAAATAAACTCAAATGTGGAAAATTCCTTGAAAGAGAAGAAAATAATTAAAATAATTGCTGTTCTGGGGCCAACCGCCACAGGAAAGACAAAACTTGCCGTCCGACTGGCGCGGGAATTCAACGGGGAAATAATAAGTGCCGATTCAAGACAGGTTTACCGCGGTCTGAACATTGGCAGCGGCAAGGATATTGTCGAATATGAAGACATTCCTTATCACATGATTGATGTTGTGAATCCTTCAGAAGATTACAATCTTATGCGTTTTCGCAGTGATGTGCCTGAAATAATACTGGGAATTGACTCGAGAGGGCATATTCCCATAATAGCGGGTGGGAGCTCATTGTATATTAATGCATTACTTTCTGAGTACAGTCTAAGGGGAGGTGCGCCTATCCCGGATTTCAGGGAATCCCTGAAGAATCTGGAAACAAAAGAGATTTTGGAAATGCTCAAAAATGAATCTGAAGATGCGTATAAAAGCATCAATGACCAAAATAACAGGAACAGGATTATAAGATATTTGGAAAAGGCAAAAAACATTGACAGGCAGATGGAGCCTCTGCCTTTTACTCCTGAAAGCCTTCTCATAGGAGTTTTTTTCGACAGGAAAGATGTCCATTCGAGGATAGAAAAGAGACTCGATCTCCGTCTGAAAGGCGGCATGATTGAAGAAGTCGAGGATCTCCATAATAACGGGATATCCTGGGAGAAACTGGAGTTCTTCGGACTTGAATACAGATATGTGGCCTGTTATTTGCAGGGTAAGTTGTCATTCATGGAAATGAGAAAACAGCTCCTTGAGAAAATCAGGCAATTTGCAAAAAGACAGGATGTCTGGTTCAGAAAGATGGAAAGAGAGGGAAAGGCAATATACTGGGTTAAAGATGGGAATCCGCGAGAGGCCGGTGCGCTTGTTGATGCATTCCTGAATAATCATGAAATGCCGGAGCCGGAAATAAGGATTTCCGAGATATACTACGGGAAGAAATCCTCCTGATTGAATCATATGAGCAGATAATTTAGTTTATTATGTTTGAAATAGAAATATTCTCGCCTATGTTACTTCCAACAAAGAGATTTTAATAAATATGATATCTGACAAAAAACCTACGATTCTCATAGTGGATGACGATGATCTTCTTAGGAATTTCTATTCTCGGGTACTTACTGCGGAAGGTTATAACCCCGTATGCGCGACAAATGGAGACGAGGCTATAGATGTCCTGGAAAAAAGTGATGTGGACATTAAGCTCAGCATAATAGACCTTCTGATGCCTGTCAGAACTGGATGGGAACTGATTCAGTACATGAAAAAGAGCGATAAATTCAAGGACGTCCCCATAATAGCGATTACCGGGCTTGCCGCATCTTTTGATGAATTCGAGAAGGTTAAGACCACATGTCAGGCCGTGATGCACAAAGGCGATTTTGATTTGAATAAATTTAAAGATACAATAAAGATTAACCTGAAGAAATAACATTCAAAATGTCTTCATTCACTCTCCCGGCAATTGAAACCACCGTTTTCCTTTTAATCGACATGCAGGAAAAACTTCTTGCCGCAATGAATCCGCTGGATACTGAGAAAATCCTCGTCAGGCAGAAAATAATGCTGAATGTCGCAAGTGAACTCAATATTCCGGTGATGATCACAGAACAATATCCCAGGGGGCTTGGCAAGACTGTCGCCGGATTATCTGTTTTTTTCAAGGAGGAATGGCCAGTTTTTGATAAAACTTCCTTCTCCTGTTTTGGGGATGTTAATTTCCGAAGGGAAATTGAGAGGAGGCCCGTCAAATCCCTGGTACTGATGGGAGTTGAAACTCATGTCTGTATTCAGCAGACTGCGATTGATGCTCTGGCAAGAGGTTTCCGGGTCTTTGTTGTTTCAGATGCGGTAAATTCAAAAAGACAGGATGATGCTGCGACCTCAATTGATTTCATGAGGGGCGTTGATGCTCATGTAACGAGTTCTGAATCTTTAATTTTTGCCCTGCTTAAGGATGCCTCGCATCCTTCATTTAAGAAGATTGTGAGTTTACTTAAATAAGATCTTCTCCTCTTTTACAAAGCCAATCCTTGACATTTGGCTAAAGATAAGTATTATAAGCGCCGTTTGTCATAAAAAACGTCCCCATCGTCTAGAGGCCTAGGACACCAGGTTTTCATCCTGGCGACACCGGTTCGAATCCGGTTGGGGACGCCACTTTTATAATCAACGACTTGCAAAAGTTCTACAGATTCTAAAATAATCTAAACTGCTACGGTGTTGCTACGTGTTTTATAATTCTTCCGTTCCTTGAATTCTTCTTGTTTCCCTTTGTTCCAGTTCTTGATCGGACGGTGATACCCGCAGACCCTGCTAAAGATTTCCATCGGCTGTCCGCACTTATTGGCGGGCTTCACTTTGCAGTTTTCGCAGTCCTGAGTTTGACATTTGAGACAGGGATTCCCCATTGCAGTTCCTCCGGTTAGATTGTTACCAATTTCGTGACGGCAGGAAAATGGTTAAAATTTCGGTTTTCTTAATTTCTTCTTTGCGGTGATGCGCCCACGGTTCGAGTGCTGGCGCTTCTTCATGGCCTTCCTGGCGATCGCGTCAATCTCGGCGAGTAGTCTGTCTTCAGCGGTCATTTTATCACCATCGGGGCTAATGTCCGCTTTCGTGTGATTTCACCGAATTTACAGGCTTCGGATATTTCTGTTTGGGTTTTGCCGTTATAGGCTTTCCATCCCCAGATACGGAGGTTTGCCCAGATAAGCCAACGTTGAACGGCGTTTGGACTCGGGGGGATTGTCAGGATCTCGGCTAGTATGGCGTCGCTCTTTGCCTGGCTGAGCAGATGGGAGCGGTAAAGGAAGTCATGGATAAAGAAGGCGTAGACGCAGCGCGTGTCGAAAGGGGTGATGCCGAGAAGCGTCCAGGTAAGCCGGGGAAGGGAGCCGCCGTCGGACGCGAAGCCGGCATAAACGCGGATTATGCAATCGTCATTCTCAAATATGAGATCGCCGTCAAGTCTTACCTCGTAATCGTTCTCTGGGTTCGGGCGGTATCCGCAGAGCTGCTGGAAATGTGGGTTCACGGCTCACCTCGCTAATATCAATCACAGGCTAAAAGCCTATGCTACTTTAAGAAGCTTTCACAGAATTTGAATTCACCGCTGTTCTTATGGTTCCGGAACTTCCTTCGCTCATTGGAATCGCTTTCGGATTGTTCCGGAGTGATCTTCTTTACCGACGCGACTATATTGGCCGCAGCTTTGCCAAGCTTGTATCCCTGCAGGTCTGCGGCCGTCCAGCGTCTGCCCCAACTCATGGGCTGGCGGGTGCAATCTCTAGCTTGGCGGTGTTCGAAGCAATTCCGTCGGCGCTTATTTTAATCATTGTCTCCGGCACGGCCTCAAATGTAAGCTGGCCTTTATCCGATGCCCGGCCAACCCAGATTATTGTTTCACTGGCCGGTGCGGAACTCCAGATGCTTTTTACTGTGTATTTTGCGTAAAACGGCTGGCCCTTCTCAATCGGGACTGAACGGTAATTGAGCGAACCGAAGCCGAATTCCCCGACCGGCGACATGCTCCCGGTTACTGGATCAAAGCTTGTCACCTTGAATCCATAGACCTGTGAATCCCAGTTGACTTGTTTGTCCTGGACGCTCTGCATGAGGTTTGAACATCCACATACTGCGATAATTACACCGACCATCAACGCGATCATTGCTACAGTCCTCATTTTGTCACCACCTTCATTAAGATTACAATTATAAAAACGATTCCGAATATTGCGGCTATCAGATAATCAAACAGTCCCGGACTCCAGCGTCTGCCTGTTTCCACATTTAAACCTCGATTCATTTCCATTATTTGATTGCCGCCCATAATTCCTGAATCTTGCTTTTTATCCCGAGAATGAAAGCGGCGGCGGCTCCTATGATAATGCATAAAAATATAAAGCCTTTGAACGCCTTCTGGGCAGTGCTGAAATAATAGCCGAGATCCTGCAAACTGGTGACCGTCTCGGCATTGAACGGGCATACATGAGGCAATGGCTGAACAACAGGGGGCAGTTTAAACTTGTCTGCTATTTTTTCCGCGATCTTCTCATGCATCTCCGGAGCTTCCAGCATTGCGCGGGTTATCTGCGGGATAATCTGCGTCATGCTGGTATGGTCGAGAAGTATGGATGAATGCCGGGTTTGCATTTCCCTGAGCTCATGTTCGCGCCGGTTCAATTCCAGTTCTTTGTCTAGGAGTTCTTGTTCTGTCACAGCGAGACTCCCTACTTCTGGAGTTCCAGAATCTTGAGTTTCACTTTGTTTACGTCGATAGCCCCGGCTTTCAATGCCTGCTGGACCAGGGGATCGTCGAGGTTTATATCGGTAGCGTCCGCCCAGTCTTTAGCGATCACCGGGCTGGATGCGAGGATCGCATCCAGGGTTGTCTCTAGGGTGTCCTGAGTGTAGGCCTGCGCGGCTGTCTGCATTGAGCGCATGGCGCGGCGGATGTCGAGCTTGGCAAACTTGGACTGGGCGAGGATCCGTTCTTGCGGTGATATGCTGGCGTATCTGGCGAAAATCTCCGCTCCGACGGCCTTCTCGGTCGCCAGCTTGTCCGCTGACACTGTGAATCCCATGGCGCGGTAGACCTGCGCCTTATCCGCCGGGATTACTTTAAACTTGGCGACTTTGCCGCCGTTGAATTTGTAGGCGTACGAATCGGAGGCGACTGCTCCGACTGCTCCGATAAGGAAGATCGATACTAGGACTAAGATTTTTTTCATTGCTGTTTTCCTTTATTTTATTAATTAAAGTTGGTCAACCCATGATCCGATTGCGGGGAACACGCTCAAGCCTATCCAGCCGTCTGCGGTTTTCAGGTATTCAATGAAGTCATCCTTGGCGGACGATAGAACCTCGTTGCCGATCTCGGCGGTATAGGGTATCTGCTCGCCGCTGGCGGGGATGATATTCATTGTGCTGCTGTTTGTAGGCTGGAAAAACCTGCCGGTGCCGGAATTGTATAAGGCCGCGGCCATTGCCGTCATATCGGTATCGGTGATGTCGGTATTGTTCCAGATACCTATTTCGTCCATTAAACCCTGATAATCTGCTGTGGCGAAATAGCTTCCCAGAATCATATTGCTTGTCGTAGCCCATGCGCCTGTAATTGCAACCGGAGTACCTTCAGATACGCCGTTAATATAAAGTTTTACAAATCCGTCAATTTTGCACATTATTACATGTGTCCACGCGGTTGATGATAATAAAGTTGTGCTTGTAACTTCTTTAAAGTTACCTGATCCGTCATAAAAATATGCGTATACAGTTCCGTCCGAATTCTGCCGCATTACATGACTGCCAGCCATCCCTAATATCTCATGGTTGCCTGTAGTTAGACTATCGGCGGTAGGTTTAAGCCATATAGATAAAATAAACTCATTGCCGTTGTAGCGGATATCGGCATGATGCGGCACTGTCAGATACGCGTCAAGTGCGGTGGGGAAGCTCGCGCAGTTTCCGGACAATCCGATATCCTCCAGGACTCCGCCTATATTGGTGATATCATTGTCGCCCTTTGCGTCTGCGAGGAACGCGCCGTTGTTGAAATGCCAGACAGCCCGCAGATCGTCCGTGCCTATTGCATCGGAAAAGAATGTGCCGCCTGTCAGTCCGACTTGGTTGGCGAATCCGACATGGAAGCCTGCCGGAAGATCCGGGGCGAAGGTGCAATTAATGTTTTGCAAGGCCCCTTTATTGCTGATTATCGCACCGTTTAGTGCGGCGTTAATGGTGACATCGCTATCATAGTAATAGATTGCGCTCAGGGAGGCTATGAATCCGGTACTGGTGAACGCCCAGCTTAAATTAGTGCCGTCTGTGGTAAGGACTTTGCCTTCATTCCCTGTCTGATCGGGTAACGCCCCTCCAAACGTCCATGGGGAATCGTCGCTATAGTTCCAGACTGCGTTCTGATTCAAATACAATCCCTTCGCCATCTTCAAATGACTTAAAAAGTTGATGTACTTTGTGCAGTAGCCGCCAGCATTGACGACCACATCATAGACAGGCACGGCCCCGATCAGCATGAAGCTGAGAAGAAACACCGACAATGCGAAATGCCTCGAAATCCAATTTTTCATTTTATATTTCCTTTATTTTAGACGCCGCCCACCGGCAGATTACCTAAGATTCTGTAGACCGACTTGGTTGAGTTGGTTGTCCAATACGAACCCTGGGCGTTGTACCAGGCCGATTTTGACGTAGTGTTGCCGTTATAGGCGAATTTCACATGGTTTGTGCTGTCGCCTCCGGCAAAGACAAGGACAAACACAAAATTACCGGCTGCAAGTTCGCAATCGGTAAACTCAAACTGAATGAAGGCCGGTTCGGTTGTGAGAGTCGCAACATCGACATTGGCGGATTCGAACAGCGCGGCACCCACTGGAATTCCTGCTGCGGTCGCTGCGTAAATCTTGGCGGACATGTTGCCGGTGATGGTGCCGTATTTCTTGAGGAAGAATTTCACGGACAGTATTTCCGTTTCGGCTATCTCGTTGACAACCATTGGCCCGTATTCCGGGCACATTGCGGCGTAGATCGGGGCATACGCGGATATGTTGGCTATGGGCTCTTCGTCAATCACGTCGCCTTCTTCGCTAGGTTCGGCGGGAGTGACAAGAGGGGTTCGTTTCAGGCTGCCGTCGGTTTCTATGGCGACAAGCCAGCGGACACCGTCCTGGTCTATCCAGATAATACCGTCGCTGGATATGGTCCCTATGGTGCCGATTTCAGTGATGCCGCCGCCACTGTCGAGCTGTCTCCAGGTCGGGTTTACAGCGTCGAGGATCCAGAGGGTGTTGTTATCCACCTGCCGCGCGATCCCGCCAATGTCGTCATAGGCGTAGCCGCGGTCATACACGCGGTCGGCCTCGGACTCGAACTCCCAGCGGTAATCCGCATTTTTCTTCTTGGTCAGTTTTTGTTCCATCATGGCTCAACTCCTGTTCATTTTAAAGAGTCTTTGTTTTTATAATGTGTTATTAACGAATTCTATTTTGCCTATTGCACCTATAGAAAACGGGTACGAAGCGTTTTCAACTTTGTATCGCAATGCAATACTGCATGCAGTGCCCACTACAATAAAACCCTCAATTACAGCCAAGCCTTTTAGTACAATTGTTGGTGATGCACTGCCAAGATCAAAATTAGTCTGGTTAGAATAAAACATAGTTGAAGCTGTTGAGGGAATTCTGACTGAATATCTTATATCATATGTGCCTGCTGAGCCTATATTTAAAACACTTAAACCCAGTCCATAGCTGACATTTGTTGTTGAAAAATCAACTAAATATTGAAAAAACATAAGAGGGCCAGCGGGAATATCTAAATATGAATCGGCAACGGTTTGATAAACAATAGAATTTTGTGGCGATATCGTTCCGGAAAAACACCTATCATGCAGACCATATAAATATTTGTGCTTACCGCTAGAATTAATAACTGTCAGCACTTTTTTAGCGTTATCGATAAACACTTTCATAAATCCACTCTGTGGAGTGGACGGAGCTGAAGCTTCTGGAATTTGTAGATAACCGTCTTTTGCAAGCACACCGTCTAGCAGTATCCCGTTTCCAGCGGTTATCTCGGTGACTTCATTCGCTCCGATCTTGTTTGCCGCCGGACGTGTCGGGACTTCGCCGTTGCCGTTGCCGATGGCGGGGCCCTCAATAAGCTCCCTGTCCTCGTCCCATACCGCTATTAAGCCGGCCGTGGTAGTCTCGGGACCTATGACATTTCCAGCACCGTTAGGGGTGTCGCTGACGATTGTGTTTCCGACGCGCTTGAGGTATTTGCCGTCTTGAATTTCGCCACAAACAAGGACAGTGGGGCCGGCAGTCTCCTTCAATCCCCTTGCGGCATTGACGCTGCCTGTGGCCGCCGCATCATCATAATCTTCCTGCTTCATGTCGCCCTGTGCGGCATTCGCAAGAAGTGCGATAATCGCATCAAGCGCGTCCTGGGCGGATTGCGCGGCGGCCTCGGCCAGTCCCTGGGCAGTCTCGGCCAGTCCTTGAGCGGCGGTTGCGGCGGCGGCGGCATTGACACAGATTTCAAGATACTCGTCCGGATCCTCCTCGCTGTCTATTGCGAGCTTCACGCATCTGGCGAGTTCCCCCATAATCTGCTGTATCATCATGGTGAGTAGGTCGAATTCATTTTCATGGACTTCCGGGAACCATGCGCCCTGATTGCCCAGGACAACGTCCTGAGTGGCCGGAACTATCCGGACGATCATGATTTTAGAATCGGATGCCGGGGCGGTGACAAATGTGACAGTTCCGCCGGCCTGGCTGTTCAGGCTTGCAGCATCGACGGTGTAATCGGTATTCAGCGTAAGTGTTTCGAGGTCGCTGGCCGGGGTAAGCCTGCGATAGACGATAAGGTGCGCCGCCGCCTTCAGCAGAAATTCAAAAGGGAAGCTGACTGTTTCACCGTTCCCGGTGTATGGTCCCGCCGTGCATGTTGTGCTTGATACTGACATCTGTTCTCCTTTTCATAATTTATTCCGTTGAATGTCCAGACTTGGGAAATGTCTCAGCAAAATTCCTTATTTTTCGCCGCCTCCGAAAAGATTCCAGTATTTGCGGAGTTCGCGCATGACGGCCGCCGCATTTGTCGTAATTGGATTAATCGCCTGTGCGCCCGGAACGCCCAGAGCTCCAATCATGGCGATCGGTATCATTGTCTTTTCAATTGTCTTGTATGCGTCTTCGGCTTCAAGATCGCCTGAAAGGAGTGAAGGTATTTTTGCAACTGAATATCCGATAGATCCCAAGTCGTCAATAGCCGTGCTTTTAGCACCGGGTATATTAAATGCGGCGGCAAAGGCTGCGTCCATTCCCATTCCTATGGCATTGTAGGCTGCATATGGGTTGAAAAGCGTATCCTTAATCACTCGCATCCATTCATATTCATCCAATTCTATTCCATGTTTAGCGGCCTGTCCCGCCATCGCCATGACAAATCCGCCGAGGATATAGGCGTTGGCTATGGACTTGGCAGCATATGCATATCTTTCTTTTGGTGCTCCGCGACTGTGGATTACATCACTGATGGCATTATGAAGATCGTTCATAAGTGTTATGGGATTACCTAGAAATGTGGTGAACAGTCTGGAATATGAACCCCCGAGCTGAATTCTGTTAAGATTTGCCGGATTTGCACTCTGCTGGGTTTCTTCGGTGGCCAGTTCCCATTTGGTCAAAGCTTCCCTATGCGCCATAGCCGGACTCATTCCGTCCTTAATAAGACTGTCGTAATGGTATTTATATACTGCGGTGCCGCCTATAAGCGTGGCGAACGCATCGCCAACTCTTACAGGCAGTGAGCCTAAATCGTCCAGGAACGCGAATCTATTTATATTATCACTTGTCCTGGCTGCGTTCTTGGCAAGAATGGCGCTTACATCCCTATCCATGCCGCCGGAAAAACGCATTTTGAAATAAGGCGTATCCATGAGCATTTTCGCAGTATCTGCATATTCATGGGGATTGGTTATGAATCCCATCGTGTGTTTAACCCATGCGCCTGAAGGTATTTTGGCGGCGAATGCGAATCCGCTTAGCGCCTGTTTCATCAAGGATGTGGTATTGGCAAATATCCTTGTCTTTGCAAAAACGCCTTGCATCGCATCCACTGCGGCATTCCGGGTGGCATCCTTGTTTCCACCGTTCACAATATCGGTTATCTTGTTATGAAGCGCCTGCAGTGTCGCATCCCCGAAATTCTGCCGGATTGCACTCTGTACATCAAAACTGCCGAACACTGCGGAAAGATCTCTGGCCAGCGAGGCGTGTGTCTTGAAATGAGTCATCTGTATTTCATGCCTTACGAACACGGAAAATGCGTTTTCGTATTTGGGTTCCTTATAGTGGTGTCGTCTTGCGTATATCGCGCCAGGCGTGACAGTCGCGTTTCCCCCATACGGATCCGACAAGTCGCCTACGCCTTTACCGATTTGGGATTTCACTTCATATGCGCTCGGGAAATAGTTCTCTTCAACCGGCAGGGTTGAAAGATACTGGGATTGCAGCACTTTGTTTATTTCCGGTACATCCGCCTTCATCTTGTCAACCATGCCTTTGCCCGCCTTGTACCAGGGTGAATCTTTGAAAGGCATATCCGGTGAAAGGAATTTTTCGAGTTGTGCAATGCTTTCCTTTGTCCAGCCGTTGAAATACATGCGATATCTCACGCTAGGCTGCTGCCATAACAACCATCTTGTCAATGCGTCACCTTTTGACATTGACTCTTCATCCAAAGGACCGGGATTGTGAATTTCTGGAATTGCAATGATATCTTTGGCGTTCTCATCCTGAATAGTCTTCAATATTGAGTCCATGAATTCATCGCCCACTCCATTGATTGGAAGTTTAGGTTTGAATTTCTCATCCTTCTCGGATATCTGGTGG
>JBAZRS010000123.1:0-11243 GCA_041662825.1 Victivallales bacterium
GGACGGATTATTGGAGTCCGAAGAACAGTTCTTGACAGGGGAAGTGATAACTAATCTTCAATTCGATTTTTGGCAATACAGCCGTTTAAAATGCTTACTTGAACACGGGCTTTCTCCAGACATCAAATTACCTTCTTCCTCAAAAGACAGACTCCCGGAGAGCTTGCTGGCATATGCTGCAAAACTCAATTGCATAGATATTGTCGTTCTTTTGCTGGAATACCATGCGAGCGATTTGGATAATGCATTGCAGGCGGCGTTGAAGTCGTTGGCATCTGACTTTGGACCTAATTATTCAATCGTGGAAAAACTTCTCGCCGCCGGGGCAAATCCGGATCATCATGTGAACAAGCGGGAGACCACTCTTTCCCTTTTCGAGGAGAACCAGAAGAAGAGTCCGAATTATCGAATGACTCTTGAACTTTTACGGAAGTACAGCAAAAACTCCGGAGAAGGGCTATGACAGAAACTCTTTCTCCGTCTATGCTGTGAGCGGATTGAAAAATGCAAAAAACCACTTGTCGCAAGAAGATCTCCTGTTGGTGTTCACAACCCTGGTCGCCTATGGCGCCGCCAGCGGCGGGTAAACTTTAGTGTGTCTTAGCATTCATGAGGACACGCTGAAACTGTGAACAGCAAGAACAAGACACATTTAAGCAGTATCACCTCTATCGGATCGCTGGCATCTTGCCGGCATGTTTCTTTTTCCGCTGTCCAGATATCCAGAGCCACCAAGACGTTTACCTGCCTTTGGCAGCGCCTATGGTGACCAGGGGTGGCGTTCCATAAAACCAATCACAGACAGGAATGTCTGTGCTACTACAGCAGTGATTCGACCATTCTTGCGGCATCTGTGATTGAAATCATTTTTTCATCCATGGCGAAAGATGTCCCGCAGAGGACATCATGTTCAGGACGGCATGATGCGCCGTGTGTCCCTCGGATTTTAGTCGCATCCTGTGAAATGCCCATCGGCGGCCATAAGGACATGAAAAGCTCGCAGGGGTCGAAGCCCGGCTTGTTGTGGATGTCGACGTGTCCCGCGTAATCCGGAGCCTCCGAGGCCTTCCTCCACCAGGGATACGCGAACCAGCAGCCTGGCGCAGCTTCAATTATCAGGTCGCCGCATCGTTCATGGTTCATTTCCTTCCGGGTAAGAATCCGCAGCACACCTTTCACATTTCTGAATATGTCGGAAACTTTATCCAGGTCATTCCCATCCTTGAGGTAAATGTGGGCGATCTGGTGGTCGACCATTGCAAAGGCTTTTGAAGTGCAAAGGTCGGGATACAGATGTCTGTTCACATATCTCCCTGCGAAATATCCGGCATCGCAGAGAATCCTGTTCGGATAGATCGGCTGTTCGGCATGTGTAATGGCATAATCGCCGAAGAGGAGCACTTCATATCCTGCGAGTTTCGCAGAGACGAAAAGCCTTTCAATCTCGGATTCGACCAGCCTGAACGAATCCTTTATTTTCGGCGAGTCCGGCCCGTATTTCTGAAGGTCATAATCAAGGTGCGGCAGATAAACCATCAGCATGTCGGTCGAGTCGTTTGAGACAAGAAGCTCAGATGCGGCCGAGGCGATCCAGCGGGTGGAGGAAATCGAGGTGAAAGGCCCCCAATAGTTATGCAGGTTGAATTTATGTCCGATCTTGTTGCAGAGGGACGAATAAATGCCGGCCGGCTCGGAATAAAAATCCTGAATCATCCCGCCGTGGTGCTTGTGTATCGGCGCAGGTGAGATGATAAGGTCGCTGTCAGCCCCTATGCTCTGCTGCCAGCAGATCTGCCCTACCGACCCGCCTTCCGAACGGAATTTCTCCCAGATCCTCTTCCCTTCGTATAGGGCGGATGACTGCTCCCAGAAAAAAGTCTTGCAGAGCTTCCTGTCAAAAAAACCGTTTGCAATCATCCCGTGCTTTTCCGGGGGGAGAGCGGTTCTGAAGCTTGCCTGGACGGGACATGTCAGCGCAGGGAAGACCGTCCCGATGTTTTTTGTCCTGAGTCTTTTCCAGAAATCGGCAGAGGCATGTTTCTGCCAGAGTTCATAGCCGAGTGCGGCGACTTGAATTACCAGGAGTTTCATTTTCCGGAATAGTTTTCCGTCGCCCCGGGATTGCGGGATATCGCCACGCGTCCGGTACGTGCGATCTCGATGATACCGAAGTCCGACATCATTTTTATGAAATCCTCCATTTTCTGGGCGGGCCCGGAAAGGGAAATCCCGAGTTCATCCTTGTGGACGGTTACAATCTTCCCCTGAAAGATTTCGGTGATCTGGATGGCCTCTGCCCTGCTTTTGCCCGTCGCCTTAACCTTGATGAGCATCAGCTCCCGTTCGATGAATTCACTTCCCGTCAGGTCGGTGACGCTGATCACGTCAATCAGCTTGTTGAGCTGTTTGTCAATCTGCTCGATGATGGCGTCGTCCCCTTTTGTGACAATGGTCATCTTGGAGATTTTCGGATCATGCGTGGAATTGACCGACAGCGACTCGATATTGTAACCCCTGCCGCTGAAAAGTCCGGCAACCCTGGCAAGGACTCCGAATTTGTTTTCGACGAGCACCGATATTGTATGCCTCTGTTCCATAAAGAATCCCTTTCAGATATAAATGTAGTGTTTGTATAACTTCCGCCTCTTTTTTCAGATTTCAATTGTTCTTGACATGAAAAGAATCCAAGATATGTTTTTTCTGAAAAACGACGGAATCATTTTTCAAGAAAAACACATATGGCAATGCACAA
Organism: Victivallales bacterium; assembly: GCA_041662825.1. GTDB lineage: Bacteria > Verrucomicrobiota > Lentisphaeria > Victivallales > GWF2-50-93 > GWF2-50-93. The sequence goes on from JBAZRS010000123.1 coordinate 2,753, forward strand.
AGGAAAAGGAAGAAGATTTCATGATATACAATGAATACGGGAAGACGGGGTTGAAGATTTCAGCGGTTAGCATGGGCGGAATGCGGTTTGAAAATCCTGACGACACCGAGGCCTGCGCCTCGCTGATACAGGCGGCGCACGATTCCGGGATAAATTATTTCGACACGGCGCCCGGCTACGGGAAATCGGAGGATCTTTACGGTGTCGCATTCAGGGAAATGCAGAAGACCCGCAGGAACAACCCCTTCTACGTTGCGACTAAGACATTCGGAGAAACACCTTCCGATGTCAGGAAGGATCTGGAAACATCGCTTAAACGGATGGGGCTGGACTATATAGACTTCTATCATGTCTGGTGCACGATGTCTCTGGACGACTACCGCGGGCGGAAGGGGCACGGAGCCGTCAGGGAGTTCGAAAAACTTAAGGACGAAGGACTGATAAGGCACATTTGCGTTTCATCCCACATGGCAGGGCCCGAGATCGGAAACATGCTTGCCGACTATCCGTTCGAGGGGATCCTCCTCGGATATTCGATCATGAATTTCGCATACCGTGACGAAGGGGTTGAAGCTGCGAATTCCGCAAACATGGGGGTCGTTGTCATGAACCCCCTGGGCGGCGGGATTATCCCCCAGAATCCGGATAAATTCTCATTTGTGAAAACAAGACCGGAAGAGAGCGTGGTTGAGGGCGCGCTCAGATTCCTCGTCAACGACAGGAGGGTAACCACGTCGCTTGTCGGTTTCGCGAACAGGAAACAGCTTGCGGAGACGATTGCGGCCGTGGACGGTTTCAAGCCGCTTGAGGGGCGCGAGGTTTCGAGAATAAGGGAGAACCTGAAAAAGGGTTTCAACGAACTCTGCACCGCCTGCAGGTACTGCGACGCCTGCCCGGAGAATATCCCGATTCCCAAGCTGATGGACGCGTATAACCGCTATGTTTTATCCGACAAGAAACCGGAAAGCGTCACTGAATGCCTATACTGGATCTGGGATATCGGCATCGATGACGACATGTTCTTCAAATGCACCGGATGCGGCGCCTGCGAAACAAAATGCACACAGCATCTGCCCATCAGGGAAAGGCTGAAGACCATAAAGGACATTGTGGAAAAAGCGCGGGAGAAAAAGGCGAAAGAGAGTAATCAGTAATCAGTAATCAGTGGTCAGTCATCAGTTCGGAAGGAAGTGGCAAACGTATTTCTTTATTCAAAGCTGATCACTGACAACTGATGACTGATGACATCTTAAATCTTGGGTTTGTCCTTCTTTGGCGTGCCCAGGATCTCGCACATGATTGTGTTGTATCCCTTGCCCTGTTTCATCCCCTTAAGAACATCAGATACGGCGTCGTCGGAATTCTGTTTTACGATATTCGTGAGGAAACTGAAGACATGATGTCCGGCGGTGATCTTGTCGCCGTCATTGAGCTGGACGGTTGAATTCGCTTCGATTTTCCTGTCGTTGAGGTAAGTTCCGTTGGAGGCTCCGAGGTCAACTATCACGAAGATATCGCTGTCTTCTTTTCCTATACAGAAATGCTCCCGGCTGATGCGGGAGTCGTTGCAGATCTGGAAGTTTACATGATCCTCTCTGCCGAAAACAGTCATTTTGTCTTCAGCAAGCTTGAAATACTTCTGTATTCCCTTGTCCATGTAGCTTATGTAAGGCATGTCAGGAATTCCGGAGAATTAGTGTATTATGCGGCCAGAGACTGCAACTTTAAATAATTTGAACATCGAACTTCAAACTTCGAATGAATTCAGTTTAAATTCGATGTTCAAAGTTGAATGTTGGATGTTCAGCTCTTTGAAAATCTTAAACAAGCTTAGGCTTTCTGGATCTTGCCGGACCTTATGCAGGATGTGCATACTTTGATTGTCTTTACGGTACCGTCAACCTTGACGCGCGCCGACTGGAGATTGGGCCTGAAGATGCGCTTGTTGTTTTTCACGACATGCGTTCCGATTCCGCCTTTTTTCTTGGCGAGCCCCCTACGTATGATTGTTCCGCCGACAACTGTCCTCTTTTCGCATATTTCGCAAACTCTGCTCATATCTGATTCCTCCGATAATATTTGGAATTATTTAAAATTTGGTGGGATGGTCGGGATTCGAACCCGAGACCACTACATTAAAAGTGTAATGCTCTACCAACTGAGCTACCATCCCAGATTTCGTTCATTTTCTTAAAGGAGTGTCAAAATACCCGAGTGCCGCGATAAATCAAGCCGGTTTATGAATTTAAATGGTTTATTTTGGCTATAGTTTTTCATTTAAATAAATCCGAAAGGGATTTATTTAAATGAAAAACAATTAGGAATATCATATTTTATAGAAGATTCCCCTGGGCATCTTTTCAGCCTTAACCGTACCGGCATCGGCCATTTTATCGAGAAGAGGGAGAAGTTTATCTTCGCCTACGGACAATGCTGATGCGATTTCCGAAAAGGTGGAGGGGCGACGCCTTACAATCTCGAGCACGGATTTCTCCAAATCACCGTCTGGAAGATTTTCCGCTGTTGCTGCAGGCGCAGCAAAAGCCGGTTTCCCTATGATTTCCACCTTCACATGGGGTTCAAGGGCTCTGAGAAACGGCAGGATTTCCGCCTCGCAGGCCTTTTTGACCCATTTTTCGGCACCGGGCCGGTCAAGGCTGTTCAGCTGAACCTTGTCCGGGCTTATCCTGATCACGGCTTTCCTGATAGCCTCGATTGATTCGGGGCTGTCATTTATTCCGGGCAGCACGAATATCTCCAGCCAGAATTGTGTTTTCGACCTCCTCCTGAAAGTCTCAAGCGCTTTAACAATGCCCTCTGCGCTTATTCCCGCCGCGGGGCGATTGACCTTCCCGAGAGTCTCATCGTCTGCGGCATCGAGGGACGGTATGACCAGATCAATCCCGTCAAGCTCCCCGATCATCTGCTCCGTACCGAGCAGAACCCCGTTGGTGATCAGGCATATCTTGTACTGCGGGTATTTGCCCTTCAGGAATTTAACGATCCTGCCGACGCCGGAATGCAGTGTCGGCTCGCCAGCCCCGGAGAACGTGATGTAGTCAACATCGGGATTTCCGGATAAAAACCCGTCAAGCTCCCCTATGATTTCGGCCGTATCATAAAACTCGCGCCGCAGGGAGCTGAGAGCCGTTGTCGCACCCGCCTCGCAGTAGACACAATTCATCGAGCAGGTTTTCGACGGGACAAGGTCCACACCGAGTGAAATACCCAGGCGCCTTGAGAAAACTGGACCGAAGAGATATTTGGGCATATGTTTTCCTGTTTTTTACAATTGAACTGATTGTTTTTCTTTCGGAAAAATTCAAGGATTAATTTTTCCGAAAGAAAAACTTATTGGATTTCCGATATTTTCAAATCATAATTTTCAAATGAGTCCGAACCTGCTATAATATACGCGTTTCCCTGGAATCGGAAATGCAAAATCCAAATTCGGCAGCTCAATTAATAATTTTTAATTCGTAATTTACTAAAGGTCTCCATGGTCTGGTGGAATTTATATGTTGTCGTATTCATAGTGGCACTGACCCTCGGGCTCATACTCACGCCCGCTTTCAAAAAACTGGCGGAACTCACCGGGTTTTACGACTGTCCAAAGGAACAGTGGCATAAGCGCCATTCGAAGCCCACGCCGCTCCTCGGCGGACTGGCCCTCTGCGTTTCATGGGCGCTGACAATCGTCATCGGCATAATTGCCTCACAGTCAGTGCGCGACAATGTCCTGGACAGGGCTGTCATCTCAAATCTGCCAGGCATCTCAAAAGTTTCCTCGGAACTTGTCTTCATATGTCTCGGCGCGGTCCTCGCCACCCTGCTAGGGCTCTATGACGACAAATTCAACATGTCTGCCAAAACAAAACTTGCGGGGCAGATTGCGATCGCCGTATTGGCCGTCACATTTGGAGGCGTGAAAATATCCTTCCTGATGCCGACACCCTTCATCGCCGGGGCGGTCACAGTCTTCTGGATTGTCCTTGTCATGAACTCCATAAACTTTTTCGACAACATGGACGGGCTTGCGGTCGGGACAGCGGCCATAGCCTTTACTTTCTTCGCCATAGTGTCGGCGGAGAGCTCCCAGTATTTCATAGCAGTCCTTGCCGCCGCCACGGCCGGCTCCGCATTCGGATTCTGGTTCTACAACCATTCTCCCGCAACCATCTTCATGGGGGATTCCGGAAGCCATTTCCTGGGATACAATCTGGCGGTGCTGGGCGTTCTCGCCACATATTACAGTCCTTCGCAGGCGTCCACCTATCTTCCAATCCTCATACCGTTCTTCATCCTGGCCATCCCCCTTTTCGACCTCTGCGCGGTCGTAGTCATCAGGCTTCGCGCAGGCAAACCGGTCTACATCGGCGACCACAACCACATATCCCACCGTTTCCTGAACATGGGGATGACGCGGAAACAGGCTGTCCTGATGGTCCATCTCCTGGCGATAGCCATTGGCCTGAGCGTCCTGCCCCTTATGTGGGGCGACCTCAGGACTACGGTAATTTCACTCATGCAGGCCTTCACTATCCTGCTTCTTGTAACATTGTTGCAGTATAAGGTCAAAAAACCTGCTGAGGAAAAAAACAATGAAAAGCCCGACGGTCAATAGAATTTTCCGGAAGGAAAATTTTAAAAAACTATGAGCTTTAAGGGGAAATCGGTTTTCAGCTTGCCGTAGTCTTCCGCGTTCATGAAGTCGACAAACTGCCGGCTCCACCTGTCGATGAAATATCTGGCGTTCCCGTAATATGTGAATCCGGGAAGATTCACGACCGCAGGTTCATCCTTCTCCCTGTCGACAAAGGAGCAGACGATCTTCCCCGTCCGTGCATCCCTGAGAACTCCCTCGAAAGCGGTAGAGCCTGAATTGAACACAGTAAGGAATCCGACCGGCCACACGATAAAACCCACAACATTCTCGGCCACGTTCAGATCGGCCTTGGAAGGCACAAGCTGAACCAGCGCCAGTTCAAGCCTGAGCGTATCCGGTCCCGGCTTATCGACGACAATGAACCTTCTCCTCGGGTCGTTGTACAGGGCCTTGCGGAAACTGTCTTGCATGTATTTTGCGATTTCAGAGGAATCCTCATTCACATCCCCGACAACGGTTCTCCCCTGCACCTTGTCCCATCCGGAAGCCTCAGCAAGATGGTTCGTGTTTACCGGCGCCACAATTATCTTACTGAACTTCTTCAGGTCGGTGTCCCTGTCAATCCAGATCTTTCTGAAGGGGAATTCCGGAGACTGCTCGACAAGATTGCCGCTGCCGTCCAGAAAAGAAGTCTGCGGCGCAGGTTCGGGCCTGAGCCAGGCTCGGATGCTGCTGCATCCTGCAAGAGGGAGCATTAGAGCCAGCAATAAGATGTTGAACATAATCTTCATAACATAAAAATAATCCGTACTCCCTGTTTTTCCATATTCCTTATATGATTTACTTAAATTTGCTTAAATTTGATTTTGACCGGCTCGCCAGTATTTTTCAAAGTGAAATAAAGCCCTTATGCAACATGCACTGGACAAGGTTTTATTTCCCTGTTAAACCGGATATTCGGAATTCCCGGCATGTATACAGCGCTGATATCTGCCGCTATTGTTTTAGAATTTATGCGTTTGATTTGCACAGTATGGATTCACAGGACACCTAACCCGGCAGAGCCGGAACCAAATGAGGAAAATAAGGAATGCGCTTCGCGCAGGAATAAATCTTGCGTTGAAAACACAAGATTTAACTTTTAAGAGACTAACGCCCATGGTCTGGCACCGAGCGGGGCGAGGTTGCCAGCACCAGCATGGTTAAAATTCTAAATCCTTTATCCTCTCACAGAGGCACGGAGGCACGAAGAGAGACATCAAGTTTATTTTTCCCTACGCGTCTTGCTCGGACAGAGACAAACCCCTTTGAAAACGGGTTCTTTCTCCTTGTCAGGTCGTAGTCCGCCGCGGAGCCTGTCGGACTTAGGATTTCATGCTGGTAGTAGCTCGTGTTCGAGCGTTCTTTTTGGAACCTGAAAACCAAGAATAACGCGCAAACATGCGCTACTACAAGCAAAATCGCCCGCAGTCACGCCCATTTCTAAGTCCGACAGGCTCCGCGGCGGACGAAGACTGATGACTCTTTTCCGAAAACTTTTTCTTATCTGAATTCCTTTGCGGCTTTGCGCCTTTGCGAGATGATATATTTTTGATTTTTAACATATCCAGAACCAGCAAACCAGCTCCGTTGAAATAAAAAACTTGCGAACATCGCAGCTTCAGGGGGGGCTGACAAACAGCTCTTTGCCTGCAAAATCAACATTTGCATTTGAAAGACGTTCAGGGTAGTTTATCCGTAAGAAGTTCTAGGTTTCAGGTGTTAAGTTTCAAGTATGGAAATTTTCCGGGATTCGCCCCATGAATTCCATCTCATCACCTCTGAATCAACCTGTTTTTCAACAATTTAAAAAGGAATGATTTACAATGGAAAACGTAGTAATTATCGGAAGCGGACCGGCAGGCCTCACCGCCGCAATATATTCGGCGCGGGCGCTTCTCAACCCGATGGTCATCGCCGGAACAACTCCGGGCGGACAGCTGACAGAGACAAGCGACATTGAAAATTATCCCGGCTTCGAGGATCCTGTCGGCGGATTTGAGCTGATGACGGCATTCCAGAAACAGGCCGAAAGATTCGGGGCGAGAACAGTCTATGACAATGTCTCCTCGGTAAATCTCACTCCCGGCGGCCCCCATGAAATCGTCCTTGCCGGAGGCGACAAGATCCAGACACGAGCCCTCATTATAGCAACTGGCGCGTCTCCCATGTGGCTTGGAATGGAATCTGAAAAAAGGCTGATGGCGAAAGGCGTGTCCGCCTGCGCGACATGCGACGGGGCGTTTTACAGGAATGTGCCGGTTGTCGTGGTCGGCGGAGGAGACACTGCAATGGAGGAGGCCGTTTTCCTGACAAGGTTCGCCTCCAGGGTGACAGTTGTTCACAGGAGGGACGAGTTGCGGGCGTCGAAAATCATGGCCGAACGCGCCATTAAGAACCCCAAAATCAGCTTTGAGTGGAGCAGCGCAGTCGAGGAGATAACCGGGCAGAACGAGGTTGAAGGGGTGATTCTCAAGAACCTCAAGACCGGAGAAAAAAAGAAAATAGACTGCAAGGGGTTCTTTGCCGCCCTCGGACACAAGCCGAATACGGAGATATTCAAAGGTTTGATTGAGATGAACGACATAGGCTACATAGTTCTCAAGGAGGAAAGGAGCTACACCAGCGTCGAGGGCGTATTTGCCGGCGGCGACTGCGCCGACCATGTGTACCGTCAGGCTGTGACGGCCGCCGGAATGGGATGCAAAGCTGCTATTGACGCTGAAAGATGGCTGGAGTCGAAGCAGAAAAACTAATACGAGAAGACACAGAGGCACAGAGCTCGGAAGTTCGAGTATTTGGCTGTTCGTCTGTTCGGAAGTTTCTCAGGTCTGAAACTTGTATTTTCTCAGTATTATATTAAAGTAGCGCCAAATCGGTTCCGATAGACATATCAATAATAATATAGGGAGATAAAAATGGGACAGAAGGAAGACAATCTCAAGAAACTTGCAAAGACCGGCATTCTTGCCAACTTTGTAAAAAGAAACAAGGGTTCATGGGATCATGAAGGATGGCTCAGCCTCCTTGCATCAATCAAGGAGAAAGGCTATTGCCCGATCGACGAGGATCAGGTGGGGCTTCTTCTTGAACAGAAGAAAATCGCCTACAAGGGGAAGAAATAATTTCACTCTTTAGTGATTTCCTCTTTGCGTTTCAGGCTTGCTTTGATGTCGTTTGCCGAGAGGAAACGCCATTCGCCTGGAGGAAGTGGACCAAGATTTAAGCCGCCGATGGCAATTCGCTTGAGGCGGCTTATTTTTGTCCCCGAGCTTGCAACGAGCCGCCTGACTTCCCTTTTCTTGCCTTCAGCCATGGTGAAAAGGTAAGTATACCTGTTGATGCATTTCACATCCACCGCCCGGATGAATTCACCTTCACTGTATACGCCCTTGCGGATTCTCTCCAGAGCCTCATCGCCTATCGGCCTTTCGGTGGACACCTTGTACTTCTTATAGACTCCATACCTGGGATGGGTCAGTTTTGCGGCATAATCACCGTCATTTGTAAGGATTATGAGACCTTCACTGTCCTTGTCAAGCCTTCCCGCGGTGAAAAGGCGCACGCCGGGCTCCGGAATCTTGACAAGGTCGAGCACCAGCAGGTCCGCATGCGGATCCGAGGCTGTTGAATAATAGCCCACGGGCTTGTTGAGCATGATGTAATAGCGCCTCTGGAGCCCCACCTTCTTTGAACCCAGCAGGACAGTGTCCTCGTCCAGTATCCTTCTCCCGGGTTCATGCACGTAGGTTCCGTTGACACGAACCCTGCCCGACTTTATAATTTCTGCGGCTTCGCGCCTCGACGCCTCTCCGGCCTGGCTTAAAAACCTGGCAAGCCTCATCG
>JBAZRS010000124.1:0-11152 GCA_041662825.1 Victivallales bacterium
CATTCAGGAACGTACGTCTCGGGAATATTGAAACACTCCGTAAAGAAGATCGGCGTTTCCTTTCCATATCCGTATTTTTCCATCAGCGCGATCAGTTTCGGAGCCATCACATTCATATCCCCGCCCCCGAGCGTTCCGCCGTCGATGATGCCGTACGGGTGCACCGACACCGCGTCATACTTGAAACCCTTGTTCTGCGCGGCTTTCAGATACCCTTCATAGGTGACGAGTTTGCCGTCGGTGAGGCTTGTGGTTCCCGAGGTCGGCGTGATCTTGAAGCGGGGATCGGCGCGCTTCGCACCGCGGGCGAGCGCATGCTGCCATTTGAAGTATTCGTCATATTGCCCTGTAACGGGAAGACGCTGTCCCTCCTCTTCGTTTCCGAACGCAACATAAGGCAGCATGTCGACCGGGACTTCCTTCAGCACTTTACAGGCTTCCTCTTCAACGAACGACTCCAGTTCCGGCGGCACCTTATCCATGGCATATACGATGTTGTGATTCTTCCACAGCTCTTTCTCCTTGGGGAACATCTTGGGAAAGATGGATCCTCCAACGGAGGTCTGCACATTGGTGAACCTGTACTTGCGCATCAGCGAGACCATCAGCGGATTCCTGGCATCGTCAACGCTGAACCACGACGTGCTGCCCCAGCCCCATTCCATCAGTTTCCGGGCGCAATCTTCGCCGCGCGGGATGCGTCCCCAAGTGAACAGCGTACCGAAAATGTTCTTGGTCGGATGGAGGTTGGCAAGCGGCTTCATGATCGAGAAGCGGTAGAATTCATAATATGGCGCCAGTCCTTTCGCCTGAATCTCAAGCTTGACGATAAACACGCCCTCCCCGAGTTTCCCCGGATCGAGCGAAAGGGGCAGCGTCTGCGTGCCGTCTGCGCCAATGGCAACCGCGAATGTTTGCCTGGCGAGGACTTCACGGTAGGCGTTATAAACCTCGGCCGATGCTTTCACCTCGGTTCCGGCTTTCCCGGAAAAAATGAACTTTGCCTCGACCGGACCGCCCGTCACCAGATCATTGTCAGGATTGGCCGTAACGAGTTCGGCTTCGACCGGCGCGCTGACAAAGTCGGTGGGTTCGGCCCCAAGTTCAAGCTGCACGCCGTCGAGCAGGGCTTCACCGTTGGACGAGAAATGAATGAGCAGGCCTTTTGAATCGGCAACGAAAGACCGGGAATACCGTTTCCAGTCTGTCCCAATCTGGAATTTGGAATCCTTGTTGTTGAGATCGCCCCAGGGCGCACCGGAAAGAGTTCCTTCGCGTCCGGCATTGGAAAGCGCGGCTGTAAAACCGCATGGTTTTGTCGCTTTTACGTAGAAACTCAGGACATAGGTTTTGCCGTTTTCAAGCGAAATCGGAAATGAATGGATCGCCTTTCCCGGAACCGTATGAAACGCCAGCGCGTTCTTCCCGAAAAGGCCTTCTTTCACGATCTCGTTCTTGGCGATGGCGGAGGGGGTGTAAGTACCGCCGCCACCCTCCCAGCGCCAAAAACGCAGGCCCTGCTCAAAACTCGGATTGGGCATGAGGTTTCTGACGGGTGAATTCGGGACATGAGTCGCATCATGGTTCCAGAAATTGATTCCTCCTACCGGCGGCGGCGTAGTTACGCTTTTGTTTCCGGGTTTCAGCAACGGAACCGGGTTAGGCAACGGCATCGGATCCGCGAAGGCCGAAAAGGCAAACGCACAGGCTGTCAGCAGGGTGATTCGTTTTATCATAATGCTCATCTCCTATTTTTTTTGCACGTCTTTCATAACCGCAACAGTCTGGTTCTTTTTTTATTATATCACAGGGGCGAGTGTTGTCAAGACAAAAACAATAAGCAGCGGACAATCTCAAATCCGATCCAATCTATCATTCCGATCCTCTGGGTAGTTCATCAACAGGAGATGCCTCAGTAAATCACGACAAGGTGCTTTACCAATGAGAGAATTTAAAATCGCTTGTGCTCTTACCTTGGATGATCATTTTCGGCAGGCTATGGAGAAAATCCCTATAAGATGTTCCGCTTTGTCCGGTAAGTTGCTTGTTTCTCTGACACTCTGGACACAGCATGCCCCTCGCGGGACAGATCTACCAAGTTCTTTCGCTTCTCTTGGCGTTTTCTGATATCCGCGAAGATAGCACCAAGATCGTAATTGAAACGTTTGGCGTGAGCCCTGCGTATTTGGTGAATCGCATCAACAATGGGATCTGTCCTCATGATCGTTTTCCCTCCAGCAATGCCTGCGGGGTGCATACTGCGGGCATCGAGTAGCCGCAAGCCGTTATAATTCTTGAGAGTTTGCCCAGCCAATGGGGATTTGCAATATGGGCGCAGTTCCAAGTCAACAAGTACTCCATTCCCTGGACGCTGGCAACTGAGACATGGGCCACGTCATCAGCCACACTGCCCGGTAGTTTAGCCTGTCGCATGATCTCGACTGCAAGTCGTTCAGACGCCTCGTTGACTATCAGAATTGCGATGCCCTGAATGGCCTCTTGCCGTTTCAGGGCGGCATCCTTGTCACCCGCCGCTATCTCTGAAAGTACAAATTCCGATACGAACAAATCATAGCGACGGCGTTCGTCACGCCACCATTCCTGTGTCACCTCCTGATTCGCCGCCACAATGAGATCACGCGACTGACGCGAACACAGGTAACTAACCACGCTCGTTTCGATATACACTTTTTCCTTCATCCATATCTCCAATACGCTAAAGACACAACTGGCAGACGTTTTAATTTCTTAATTTCTATACTTCTGGAAAGATAGTAGGATAGAGAGCATAAATCAAGTAAACTGGGCATGATGTCTTTTAGGGTCTGGAGAAGGCCTGTTTCCTATCTTTTTCAGGAAACCGGAAAAAGACTCATAGTTGAGTGCAATGGGAATCAAGAGAAAGAGTTAAAAATCGCTTGTGCTCTTACCTTGGATGATCATTTTCGGCAGATGGGGTTTGAGATAAAACCAAACTGAAAGCTTCTGCCAATGCCGTAACCTGATCTACGTCTTCGCCTCAAGTTCCGTCCCTGTCTTAACCATCAGGAGATACTGCCTATAATTCTATGCTCGCCGAAATCGATAGCAAGAGTGCGCCCCAGTCTCTCCGACTGCCTATGCGGGACTTCCGCAAAGACTTCCTCGCGGATATGCATTGAGAGTTCGAGGATCCGCCGCTGATGGCAGAATGGGCAGAAGCATCTGACCTTGATTATATCCTCCGGTGCCGGAAAAACGCGAAAAATATTGGGTTACCCCTCTTGCGACGGTTTTGATGTGGTCTTCGCCAAGAGATCTTTCAGTATGTCAATCGTATGCCGTCCCAATCTCATGATTTCATCATAGGTCATCATTGTGATTCTGGGATTCATGTGCTCTTTGTCACGAATTTTTTTTGCCTGAGGATCGTCGAAATGCTGACCAGCGATGAGATAACAATGTGGATTCTCAAAGACCAAATGCTTCTCTCGTCTGAGATAATCCGTTTCTTTATCGGCAAATGTAAGGTATCGCTCACACTGATTCCATGCCTCGTGGAATTCCTTACGGAAGTTCCCGTTCTTTGTAAACAGTGGAAGACAGGGTGGTTTGATCTCTATGATGTCCCTGTTGCCACGCGGTTGCCTGATGCCGGTAAAGTCTGGAATATTTTCATCATTGAACGCCTTATGTGAGTCGATTCTAGTAAATTGGAGCCCAAAGAACCATCCATTCCTAGTGAAGAATTCTTGATATTTTGCTTCGTCTTCCACTGAACTTGCCAACATTGTCTGCAATTCAATGAACACGAGCTCGAGTCCCTCTACAGAATTAGGCACATGTTCCGCTTCAATCTGTTTTTTGGCCTCTTTGATGTCTATGAACATAAAATCATCTACGCCCATCGATTCTCTGCCACGCATGGTTCGCGCTGCTGCGGCAACTTCGATCTTTCCATCGAGATATCTTTCGATTAGACCGGTAAACCGTTCTTTGCCCTGCAAAAAGACAATACCGTCTTGAAACCACTGGACATGACTTGGCGATAGGAAGCACTCTCCACCTTCGATTTTGCACTTCACGCTACAGTTTAATGTTATCAAGTGGCGGATTACGGCGGCAAGCCACATCCGCTTCCTGTTCATTAATAGATATTCATAGACGGATTGCTCTCTCGTATAAAGGGGTGGGAGTATTGCCTTGAGAAGGGCGTTTACTACCGCCGGGGGCAATGCCGTAGGGATTTCTGAATCTGACAAGTTACTGATTGCTTCCGCAAGTTGAATGGCGCTTGATGCTATGGCTTCTGCTTCTGACATCTAGTTCTCCTGGAATATCCAGCAAGTCATTAAATCCTTGTAGTTGTCTTCCTAATTCTTTCCTAAATCTAATGGTGGACCGAACATAAGAAGACCGGCGAGAAATTCTCCATCATTTTCAGATTTGTCTTTGGGAATAATAAGGTTAAAGGTTCCACGCCTAGGTTCATCTTTTAACAGTTGTGAACGCATCTCTTGGCCTAATATAGAAGTTTTTTCTATATATGCATAGCATCCAAAACTATCAGAATTATCTGTGATAAGGAAACTGAAATGCGTATCCCTTGCATTTCTATATTTATAGTTATAATATGAAGCTAGTCTTACATAACCATCAATAACAAATTCCTTATCTACAAAAGAAATTAAATCTGTTTTAACTTCTTTAATTTTCCTTACATTCTCAATAGCCCTTCTACGGTCTCTTTCATTTTCACCTTGGATTCTTAAAATTTTAGATTTTAATGAAACTATGCTTATATCTTGAGGATAATTTTTTTCGAGTGCCTTAACAACTCGCTTTAAAAGCTCAACACTTATAGGATTATCTTTTTCAGTCAGCAATACAATAACGTTTTTCATTTCTCCCATTGATTGAGCATTTTCTGTTTCCTTTAATTTTAGATTTTTAATATCTGCATTGAGTTTTTCAATAATATCTTTCTCGCTTTTAAAGCTTAAGATTTCAGCTTTCAACTCCTTACATTTATTTTCTAAATCTTCGTTGTTTTTTTCTTCATGTTTAAGTGCGATACCATAAAGTATCATTATGGAAAATGAAAAAACAAAACCAAAACATAAACTCCAAAAGAATTTTTTATTTACCTGTATTTTATTATTCATATTTAAACTCTCCTAATAACCGATAGGCATTTTGACCTGATAGGTGCTTTGATTTTCGTATGTGCGTACGGTAATAAGGAAGGGATGGGAAATCAAATAAAATATTGAAGGAATTTGGCTTTTAGCTTGCAATCGGACAAGTCGTAGCAAATCATGGGAGGACGTGGAATCAAGGGGCACACTCCAGCTATCGACTATGGATTAGGGGTTACCAAAGGCTTCTTGTCATTTCATTGATGGGATGACTATGCCGCGCAGAATGATTTTCTGGCAGGCCACGAAGACCAGGAATGTTGGGATCGAGGCGACGACGAAGCCGCTGCTATCGAACATTCGAATGACAATGACAAAAGAGGAAAAGTAACTTGCCCTTTATCCAAGGGAAAATCAAGTGGCGGGATGTCGGAAGAGGGATCCCGCCGCCATATCTTATTCCGCCAGGATCATGAGCGGCCAGAGCTGCGGTGCCCTGTCGCAATGCGCGCCGGGCTCCGTCGCCAATGAAAGTCCTTTGTTCCCCATGGTGCCGTCGTCCATCCGGTCATGCAGATAGAGCGCAAACCCGGCTATCGCCCCTTTCTGCAGATGCAACGGCTCAATGTATTTCTGCTCGAATGTGATCGTGTAGGCGTAATGGGTCGCATCAATACGGGTGAATTCGCATTTGATCCCTTTTGAGGCGTCCGCTTTTGTCGGCATGGCGGGTCCGCCAGCATATTCAATGAAGACTTCATGAAGGCGGTTCACAAGTCCCGGACCGCTTTTGCCCTCAGGATTGCCGGCACAGAAATCATAGCGGTAATCATCCAGGTCAAAGCCGCCCTTGCGGAGGCGTCCGTTAGCGCCGCAGTCGAAATAAACCTCAAGACAGCCGTCGAGAATGTATAAATGTTTCTGCTGCGCCTCTTTTGAAGCCCAGAACTTTTCATCGGCCAGCTTGATGATGTCGTCTTCCGCCTCCAGGCGCAAATAGAAATTATTCTCGTCCCAGGCGGCTTTGAAGGAAGCCTGGATGTCTCCTTTGTGCCCGCCAGGGGTCTGCTTCAGATCAGTTAGCGGACGATACAGATTCGTCATCTGGATTGCCGGAACCTTGCCCCAATCGGGTGCACCTTTGACATGCGGGACGTAGAAATAGTCCATCTTCCATGACTTCTCAGGCTCCTGCTTGCCGTTGACTGCAAGTGTATAACTGCTGTTCCACCGGAACATTTTCCCGAATTCCGGTTTGACGCTTTCAGGGAGCGTCACAAGGCTGCTCTTCATCGGCTCCAGGGTAAACGGAGTCTTTTTGCCATTGATGAGGATTTCGCCTGCCTGTTTGCGTCCTGTCAAGTTTTCCATCTTTACGGCAATCTTTCCATCCTGATTCGGAAGGAAAGATGCATTTACAGTGGTTCCTGCTCCGCTCACTTCCGCATTCTTCAATGCGGCTACAAGTTTCTCTGATTCAGCCGAACGGAAGAACAACGGCGCAGGCGTTAGCTGAACGCCAACATAGCCGTCTTTGTCGGCGGCAAGCTGATATTTCTTGCCCATAAGGTCGATCATCTCGGGGAGTTTTCCTTCGAATTTGACCCTCATCTCTGGGCCGCGCTCAAAACCGAGCTCCACGTTGTCAAGCGTACACCAAACGGCGGCGACACCATTGCCCTTCTCGTCTTTGAAGGCGTAGCCGCGCATGCCCGGGGCCGGGCGGATATCAGCCAGGAAGGTCGGCTTGGCTAGCAGATGCCCCAGCGTGTTGATTCCCAGCATGGCCGGGGCGGGCGTCAGGTTGCAGTCGACGATCTCACTGGAATCCCCCTGCCAGCAGTTGAAGTGTTCCAGCTGGGGCCAGTATTTGAGGCAGATGATGTATTCCCTCGCCATTGTTGCGGCATGGAGGAACTCGCGAAGGCCCTGGTCATAGGAGGGTTGCCCTCCTTGATAACTGTAATCCGGACCGTCACCCCAGCAGGCTGGCGAACCTTGGCCACCTCCTTCATTCAGAAAGATCGGCGTCTCCTGACCGTAACCGTATTTCGCCATGGTGTCGCGCAACATCTGGATGTTCTCGTCCAAGTCATCCTGACCTAGAGTGCCGTCGCAGGAACCGTACGGATGAATGGCGACCGCATCCCATTTTACGATGCCCTTGGTCGAGGCGAGATAGCCTTCGATCGCATCCTTGCCGCGGATTTTGCCGTAGCCGCTGGTGCCGCCGGAGGGCAGGACAATCGCCTTCGGATTGGCCTTCTTGATACCGCGGTAAACAGCCATGGAGAGTTTGGAAAACTCCTTGTAGTCGCGCCTTTTGACGATGGGCGGGTAAATTATCTCCTCCTCCGTAGCCAGTGCCCAGACGCGAGCCTCAGGCATGTTCATTGCAGCCTTATAGGCAATCGCCTCAACCCGTTTGATGTCCTCATCCGAATATTGTTCCTTGATCTTTATCTCCTTCTCCAATTGCGGGGTGCGCCATATGCGGGAATCCAGTTCCATCATGAACCTGTAGTCGGGGTTCTCAAATCTCTTGTTGGCGTCTTCCGGAGACATGAATGTGCCATCCGCCAAGGTGTGGGTATAGTCGGTGATGTCATATTTCTTCCTGATCTCATAATGGAACGGATTGCTTTTTCCAGGGCCGTAACTGGTCGAGCCGGCAAATCCGCAACGGCGCATCAGATCACAGAGATCCTCCGTGCGGCTGATCCGGGTTGAGAACAATGCCCCGTAAAGGTTCTTAGTCGCATGTGTGCCGTTTAAGGAGTTGATAATGGTGAAACGGTAATAATCATAATACGGTTCTGTTCCGGCAACAGTGTATTTCACCCGCAGAATGTAGGTTCCAGTCGCCAGCTTCAAGTCGTCAAACGGCAACGCCAGGCGGTCACCGGACTTTGCAGCGAATGTCTTTTCCCAAAGCTTGTTCTTGTAGAAGTTGAGGAGCGTGAATTGAACATCTCCCGCCGCGCCTTCTTTGCCGTAAATCGCGAAGTTCGCAGCAAGTTGCTTTCCTAATTCCACGTTGTTGTCAGGATCGGAAGTGTACAATAGACCTTCAAGCGGATCAGAGACAAATTCCGTCGCCTTGTCCCCTGCCTCGTACTGGATCCCGTCGAGCCACACCTTGCCGCCGCTGTTGCTGACTCCGAGTATCAGCGCAACCGGTGCACCGTCTGAAACGAAGCTTTGCGAAAATCGCAGCCACTCCGTTGTCAATGGCTCCGTTTTGGTTTTGTTAAATTGCTCGCGGCCAAACTGCCCACCCGTCTTGGTGCTGAACAAGACCAGTTTTGCGGTCGCACCAGGCTTCTCCGCCTTGGCAGAAAAACTCACGGTATAGGTTTTGCCTTTCTGTCCGGGTAAGGAGAAACTCATGAGGGGGGCGCTGCCGGTCTGGGTCGGATTTACCAACAGGGCGCTTGATCCGAAAAGACCGTTTTTGTCGTCGGTCACATAGCGTTTAACATCTGAGCGGCTGTATTGCGCCCCGCCGCCCCACCAGCGCCAGTAGCGCAGCCCCTGTTCGAAACTCGGGTTCGGGAATAGATTGCGGGTCGGAGATTTCGGCATGTGCAAAGCATCCTGCGCCCAAAGATCGTTCCCTTCTACTGCAGGCGGCGCATCCGTCTTTGCAACGGCGGCTTCCCCTAAGTCGATTATAAGCTTACCCTGAGGCCTGCCGTTCAGGCGAAATCCCAGAGAATATCTGCCGTATGCAAATTTCTCCGTGCAGAAGCTGAGCGGCGCATCCGCCATTGTGACCGTGAACCCGTCAAGCGGTTTTCCGGAATTGTAAACCAGCTTCTCCAGTTTCCCCTCCCATACGTCCATCCCTTTCTGATCCACCTTTTTCAGGGCGGCCTCCGTCTGCTGTTTCAGAAGTGCGCCGTTGATTTCCACATCAACCTGGCGATAGTCCTCCGGCATTGTGATATACATCAGGAAGTTGTCGATCTTGTTTGCCTTCATCTGATCTGCCGTACACCCGACATCCCAGCTCAGCTCCACCCGGCTGTCACCGAGCGGCTTCAACTGGTAAACAAAAGTCCCCTTGGCGCCATCCGGCAGCGGATAGCTGCGAAGCCATTTGACCGTGCCGCCCGACTGGTCGCAGACCAGCTTCACGTCTTCGGAGTTGTAACCCTGCACCATGTTGATCCATTTCTTGTCCGGCCCCTGATAATTTCCGGCTAAAACGACCTCAAAGACGGGTTTGCTGTTGATGAAAACCGTGGCGCAGTTGTCCCTTTTAGACGTAAGCTGGTTGTTTTGCGCTTCACGGACGGATATCCGCTTGTTCCCCACCACCAAAGAGGCTGATTCCGCAGGCTGGTTCTTGTTGCTTTCGTCCAGAAAAGTCTTGACGACCAGCTTGGGCGCCAGACGTTTGCTCTGCCTGCTCTCAAACGGCGGCGCATAATCCGGACCGAAGCCCTCCGCCGGCAACGGCATCGCCGATGCCAGGAGCAGAAGAGAGGAAATCACCGATAAATGCTTTACTCTGTACATGTGTTTATCCTTTGTGTTATGCTAAATGTGCCTAAAAAGCTGTTGCCGCAAATTTTATCAGGAACGCCGCCATCTTGGCGGCATTTATTATAGTGTGATACAGGCGTCTCGCCTGTTTCTGTCTTCTTCTTAAATCACAGGCGAGACGCCTGTACCACATTCTTTCAATTAGGCGGCTTTGCCGCAACTTTAATAAATTGAACATCGAACTTCCAACTTCGAATTAATTTAATTTTAATTCAATGTTCGATGTTTAAAGTTGAATGTTGGATGTTCATGTTCCTTAACGTATATATATTTCCCTTCCGGTTTTATTTCCCGGCGTCCTGCCTGTGTTTTTCCGGAAGGAACTTCTCGATGGTCTTTATGATTTCCTCGCTCATAAGCTTGGACGCATCCTGGTTCCAATGCACACCGTCTTTCGACGCCTTGTCGAGATTCTTCTCGCACAGGGCATATAGGTCGACTTCGGGAATTCCATACTTCGCCATGATTTCATCGGTCACCTTGTTTAATCTTATGATCCGTTCGGTCCTTTCCATATTGATGACAACAGGTTTACCCTCGGTTGTAGTCGTGCAAGGCGTACACCTGATCCAGATGAATTTCGTCTCCGGAGCGGTCTTCTTGAGGAACTCTACAACCTCGGTCATGTTGGCCGGATAACTGTCCTCCGGACATCTTCCCGGCGCACCATTCCACATATGCAACGTCATCGAGTTCCAGCTTATGACATCATAGGGGCCATTGGAGAGGACGCCAGCCCAGGATTTTTTCACCTTTGAGTTCTCGCCCTTGACCAAATTAGGATCGAGCCAGGCTCCGCCGACCCAGTAGTCGACGTATGCCTTGTCTTTGAAATGCTTCGAAATAAAGCCGCGATAGCCCATCGAAATGGAATCGCCGATGACAAGGATTCTCGGAAGCGAGGGATCCTTGACATCCGCCCTCTGCATGGAATACCCTTCGCCGGCAACGTTGCGCATCATCTCGGAGCTGCGGTCAAAGCCAGTGGGGGAAATCGCCTTGTCGTATATTTTCAGGTTTCGCAATTCATAGGCCTCAGGAATCGGCTTCCCCTCGCCCTCTTTCAAAATATACTCTCCGCGCCAGCCTCTTCCGCCGATAGTCAGAGGCAGCTGGCTCGGTTTGACTTCACCGGTCATCGCCAGCAGTAAGCCATTCCTGTATATCGAAGCCAATTTGTTTTTAACCACGATCGAATATTTGTTGAAGGCCACTCCGTCGAGTCCTCCAGACTCTCCGTTCCAGTAGCCGTTGACATCAATGCCTGTCCTGTTGCTGACGCCTCCGTTCCTATCCCAGTCTGGCGGGAAATAAACCAATGTCAAACCGGCATGAGCGGCGGCATCCCTGTTGGAAACGAGGCGTAGCGCACCCTCCATTCGCGGCAGGGTCTTGAAGTTCGCCGCTTTCATGAACTCGAGTTCGATCGTATAGTCCTCCTGAGCGCCAAGCACCGAGGCGGGGATTGCAAACGAATTGGTGCA
>JBAZRS010000125.1:0-11152 GCA_041662825.1 Victivallales bacterium
CCGACCATTCCACGGTGGCTATTTTCATGACTATTCCGGCCTTCGCCATGTCCTCCTTCAGTATCGGGAGAATCCTCTCCTGTATCGGATGGTTTGAAATGCCGAGGATTGTAAACTCGAACTTCCTACCGTCCTTTTCCAGTATCCCGTCCCCGTCACTGTCCTTCCATCCCGCCTGCTTCAGCAGCTCTTTGGCCTTTTCCACGGAAAACGGATAGGGCTTGATGCTTTTGTCGTAGTACGGCGTGTCAATGAAGGACGGCCCTGAAACAATTCTCCCCAGTCCGTAATAAACCTCCTTCAGCAGCCTTTCCCTGTCCACAAGAAGCGTCAGCGCCTGCCGAACCGCCCTGTCCTGAAAAAGGGGATTATTGAAATTATATCCGATGTAACTGTAGCTCCGGGATGGATATTTCATTTTCACTAGCTTCCCGCCCTTCTCGTCGAATTCTGGAATGCTGGTCCTGCTTTTCCACTGTTCAGGGGTTAACCCCATCCTGTCAATCGTCCCGGAGAGAAGAGACTGGAACTGTGTGTTCGGATGCTGGATGATTTCGAAAACCACGTTCTCTATCGGCGGCATGACACCGTATTTCTTGCCGTAATATTTATCCCACCTCTTGAGGACAATCCTCTGCCCTTTCTCCCAGCGCTCGAAACAGTAGGGGCCGCAGCCGACTATCATCCGGTTCCTCTCGTGGTCGTCGTTGAAGCGCTTGCCGTCAAAAGGGCCATCATATGCGTGGTAAAGATGTCTCGGCAGCGGGCTCAGTCCGAGTGTTATCGACTCCGACAGGAAGTATTTCTTCCTCCACTTGACCTTGAACTCATAATCCGACACGACCTCTATTTTCTCCATGTCCTGCAGATATGTGCGCATTGGCGCACAGTCGGTCGTATCGTCCTTTATCACATCAACGTAAAATTTAAAGTCATGGGCGGTCACTTCGACATCGGACCATTTCTTCCCGGTGACAGGATCGGTGAAATCATGCCAGAGCACGCCTTTCCGGAGTTTTACCGTATAAGTCATCTTATCATCTGACAGAGACCAGCTCTCGGCAAGTTTGGGCTCGAAAATCTCGACATGTTCGAGATTCCTGTCGGTAAGGGAGTCAGTCGCGTAATCCCATATTGCGGATACGAATGACTCATTGTTGACAAGCGAGTTCATGTTCTTCGTCTCGCTTGAAACCGCGCTTATCAGCCTGCCGCCGGATTCGGCGTTCGGATCGTAATACTGGAAATTTGCGATTTTCGCAACAGGCTCGGTTTTCTGATCCAGTTTTCCCAGCGCCTGCGCCTGTGACGGAGCAATTGAGCCTTCGGCGAACTTCTTTTCTAGATTGTTGATTTTCGACTGTATGGCGTTGAGCTGTTCGGAAACCTGTTCGGTGCGTTTCCGCATGAGGTCAACAGAGTAAATCAGGACCAGGCCTATAACTAAAACACACAATAAAAGAATCGTCGCAACAATGTTTAGGTAAACGTTTCTGTTCATGTTGATTCCTAATATTATTAATCTTTTTTCTTTTTACTGAAGACAAATACAAGCCCGCCGAAAAGGTTGAAGCAAAGGAAAATCGAAGTGAAAATAAGCGGTATTAAAAGGGACTGCTCGACTATTCCACCCGCGCTGAGCAGTTCCTTGAAAACATAATCCCTGGTTCCGACGCCGGAAGGGGTCAGCGGAAGGGCGCCGACTGTGTTTCCTAGGGAGGTTGTCAGGATGGAAAGGGAGAAAGTCAGGCTTTCGGCTCCGGTCCCGTGCCCGATCAGGTACACGACCAGTGCAAGGTTCAGGTGGATACATACGATGCTTATTGCAATGCATAATAATAATGTCCTGTATTCGGATCTGAAGTCGTCCATTGCGCCCATGAGGTTGTGCAAAGCTCCTTTAGATATCCTGTCACCGTGGGAAATCAGCCACGAAAATATGTTTATCTTCTCCAGATTCCTGTGGAAGAAAAGCAGCGCCGCCGAAATCAGCCCCATGAAACATCCGAAAATCAAGGCATAGAAAACAAGTTCCATGATGCCGGAGAGGCTTCTCAGGAATTTAATCGACATTATCCCCACGACTCCGGCCAGTGAAAAGAGGGCTATCATCCCGATTACACGGTCAATGAGGATCGTAAATACGCCTTTGAGTCGTTCCCCCTTCTGCGTCCTTGCCGTGATGAATCCGGCTTTTGCAAGATCTCCCCCGACCGCGCCGCCGGGAATCACAAGGGAGAAGAAAAGCGACTGTAGCGTCAGTGAAAGCGCTTCAAAGAATGAGAGGCGGATCTTCTGGAGCTTGAGGAGAATCTGCCATCTCCAAGCGCCGGCGGCAATATGCAGGGCGTAAAGCAGAACCGCCGGAAGCAGCCAGAGCGGATTGATCTTGTGCACGGCCTCCGCAAGCCTGTCATAATTCTTGTAGACCAGCCAGCCGATGATCCCGGCCGCCAGCGCTATCCTGAGGGCAAACCAGAATATTTTTTTTATTTTCGGATTCATGATGTTTACTTTAACTTGTGAAACTGATTTATAAATTCATTCGGAGTAATTATTGTACAATTAAGCGTCTTTGACTTTGGGAAATGCTTGAGGTTGCCGGTAACAAGAGGAATATCCTGGCTCAAGGCTATTTCAAGAAAAGGAATATCCCCCATGTCCGGTAGATCTGTCACGACTACTGAAGTTGATGCACGAATCCCTGAAAGTTTTAAGAACTCTATTATGCTTGTTTTTTCAAAGTCTGAAAAATGATGTTTAAATCGGGGACGGTCCAGGACATTGCAGTATTCCGCAAAGATCCGATCGTCCAGTGCGATGTTAACTGTCCCGGCGGTGATAAGATCGATAATCCGTCCAGGGGCTCCGTTGGGATTTATCATTCCAGAAACAAGAACGTTCGTGTCGAGAACAATAATCAATGCTTGATTCCTCTTTCTTTACGGCTCTGTTTGACTTCCTCAGATATTTCCTCATCTGTAATTGCATATTGTGAACTTTTCTCCCTGACAGATGAGACAGCGGTGGCAAATAATGCCCTTCGGACGGCCACAAGAGACTGTTCAAGACAATCCGGCTTTATTTCAATCATGAGTGCGCACGGGGTTCCATTTCTTGTCAGAACCAATTCATGCTCCTTGGCGAGGGAAGCATGAAGATCCTTGGTCTTCTTCAAATCTTTAATGGCAAGATAGTTCATAACAATCTCCATATAATAATATTAATATGTCATAATATAAGAGCTAACTCTTGTCTTATCAATTCAAAATTATAAATATTCAGACAAGGAAAGCTTCGGACACGAGCTGTCGCTCATAGTCAAGGATTTCAAGAAGGAGATCCTGGACAACATATCGGACAACTACAGGCCGAAAACCTGCGAAGTCCAGACTATGACGATAGAAGACATCTATGTCGCGATGGTCGGATAAAATTTGCGAAATTTGCAAATTTTAAATATGGGGAAATTATTATCTCCGTTTCGCCGATTCTCCCGCTCTCCGATTCAAAATAACAGGCTAAAAGCCTGTCTTACTTCAGATACCCTTCCGGGGTCTTCTTCACCCAGTCCCATGCGGACTGGATGACGGCCTCGGCATTTTCAAATCTGGGTTTCCATCCCAGTTCCTTCTTGGCGAGTGCGGAACATCCGATAAGGCGCGGCGGGTCGCCGGGACGTCGGGCGACGATGTCGGCGGGAATTGCGTGTCCGGTGATCTTCCTTGAAGTTTCTATTATCTCTTTCACGCTGCATCCGTTGCCAGTCCCCAGGTTGTAGTGTCCGCTGCGCGGTGCATGGAGGGCAAGCTCATGGGCCTGCGCGAGATCCAGAATGTGTATGTAATCCCTGATGCAGGTGCCGTCCGGCGTAGGATAATCCTCGCCGAATATCTTTATGCTCTTCATTTTGCCGAGGGCGACTTTCAGGACGAGTGGGACAAGGTGTGTTTCAGGATTATGGTCTTCGCCGAAATTCTTTGATGCGCCTGCGGCGTTGAAGTAACGGAGGGCCACATATTTGATCCCGAATATGGAATTGTACCATTTCAAAGCCTTCTCAAACATGAGCTTTGATTCGCCGTAGGGGCTTATCGGGGACTGCTTCTCGCTTTCCGGAATCGGGATCTGTGTCGGTTCGCCGTATGTGGCGCAGGTGCTTGAAAAGACAAAAGACTTTACCTTGCCTTCAACCGCCCCGTCAAGGAGATTTATCCCGGCGCCCAGGTTGTTCTGGAAATATTTCCCCGGATTTGTCATAGACTCGCCGACAAGGGAGTAGGCGGCGAAATGCATTATGCCGTCGAAGCCGCCTTTTTTCAGCACATTGATGATCAGTTCCCGGTCGGAAAGATCCCCTTTCACAAATTCGGCGCGTTTGTCGACGGCATCGCGGTGCCCGGTGACAAGCGAATCAAAAACTGTGACGGCATAGCCCTTGTCAAGGAGATATTCAGTGCAGGAGCTTCCGATGTATCCCGCACCGCCGGTAACTAATATTTTCATGATTTTTCTCCAAGTGTTTTCAATATGTAAATTAAATGGAACTTTAGAAGTTAGCATATTGAGCGAAAAAGTAAATTATGGAGATTTTTTAAAACCATAAAAAATCCGTAAATGCGCACTTAACCGGCTACATTGGAACCTGATTTTTTGTCAGGCTCGTTGGCCTGACTTCGGCCTGCGGCACTGGGGTGCCGAAGCAATAAGATTAAGATGAAGAATTTCTGAAAACCTGAATTATTTTCAATCATGGAGTCTTTGCTTGAGTCCACTAAACTTTGTCGCGAGCTTTGTCCTGAGCTTTGTCGGAGAAGAATGCAAAAGGGGAAATGGAATCGACGAAGTTCGCGACAAAGCTCACGACAAAGATTGGCACTATTATTTCTTTTCCATGGAGTCAACGGCGTCGGCCCGGATTTTGAAGGTTCTGGTCTCCATCTTGTCGTCGGCCTTGTTTTTCGGAAAAATCATCACTGATCCTCTTTCGGCCCTGTAACTCATGCCGGTCGCTTCGCAGACATAGCGAATCACATCTTTGAGGGGGATGTCAGTCAGGGAAATGTCGTCTATCACCGGATCCAGGGTTTTCCCCTTCACGTCCTTGGGTGCCATGAAGGAGATGTTTACGCCCTTGCCTTCGGGATCGGCCTTTTTGCTCAGATCCTTTATGATTGCGATCGCATCTGAAAGTTTGGTGTCATTGAGTTCTATGCTTTTGATTTTCAGCGTTGCCAGCTTATATCTCGCAGAAGAGGACGGTTCATCGGCGGCGGTCAGGGAGAACGAGAGCAGTAACAGGATAAATGAAATGACTGGAAATGTTTTCTTCATAATTACCGCCTTGTCTGGGGAAAATTTTTCATTCACATGAAAAATTTAAAAAGACATAAAATAAATCACGTGAAAACCCAAAGCGCTGTGATGTTGTCCTCTCCACCGCCGCGCAGCGATGCATAGATGATGTTCTTTACGGCTTCATATGGGTTCGAGGCGTCGTTGAGCATTATCTCGATCTGCGCGCCCTCCAGGTGGACGTTTGCGCCGTCCGAGCAGAAGAGAAACCTGTCGCCGGGCCTTCTGTCGAAAACGTTGATCTCGGGCTTGAAGTCGAGGTTTGTCCCGATGGACTTTGAAATTATATGGGCGAACGGATGGTTTTTCGACTCCTCGCGGCTGATGATGTTCCTTTTTATGAGTTCTGCCACAAAGCTGTGATCCTGCGTGATGGATTCCATGGAGCCTTTGCGCATCCTGTAGCATCTGCTGTCCCCCGCATGTGCGACAATCAGGGAGTTAGGAGTGAACACTCCTGCGACAAGGGTCGTGCCCATGGGGTGCTGGACATTGAAAGTCTTGTTGAGCCTGTAGATGGCCTCGTTTGACCTCACTATTTCCTCATCGAGGAATTTGCTTATCTCCTCGGAGGATGAGTGGCGCCAGAGCTGCTGCTTCCTCCATTCAATGAGAAGTATGCGGCTGCACATTCTGCTTGCGATGTCACCGCTGTCGTGCCCGCCTATCCCGTCGGCAACGGCGACAAACGTGTTCTCGTGATTTTCACCGACACAGTATACATAGCTGTCTTCATTGACTTCCCTCACCAGCCCCACATGCGTGCCCGCCACTACATCGGCGGGAGTGATGTTGTCGTTGACTATGTATTTTTTGACGGTATCCTGCATTTGACCTGAACGAGAAGTTATTTCTTTTGAATTTATATACAACTTCTTGCCGGGAAATACAAGGCGGATTCGCAATTTAGGGGTTCCCTTTTCCGGTAAAGGTATTGGCTCAGTCTATGCCGTAGAGACCGGTTAAAGTTACAGAGGCGCAGAGGCACAAAGTAAAAGAAGATAATAAAAAATGCCAGGAGATAAGAGCAGGAAGTGAAAATGCGCTCATGGAGCTGGGCGTTGGTCATGCCGCTTTGGCTCATGCATCCTCTGCTTTGTGCCTATGTGCCTTTGCAACTCTGTGCCTCTGTGCCATAAAGACTGAGGAATTACTGTACCGCAGAAAATTTAAAGATATCCTTGCGGAATACCTTTACAATTACAAAACAGTCAGCTATGTTTTTGTTTCCGCCCTTGCCAGCGGGCCGGGACGGGGAATGTTTTTATCATATAAAGGGAACCTCTAAAAATTGGCATATGGCGCGAGACAGGAGATTATGGAGAGCCGACATCTCCCCTTCGCCCGAGAGCTTCGGGGGACAGGAGGAGCAAACGCCAGGAGCAGCCCCGTAGCGGGCTGTGACTGGATTTGCGACGATGGCGGAATCCATAAGAATCTGTCTCCCTTCGGGTTGCGGATCTTTTTGGCTCAAAGAAGAATGTTCCTCTATCGGCGTATCCACCGATACGCCTTCGTTCAGAAATTCTTTTTGAGCTTTCAAAAATCTTCCGCAACGCGCCAAATGCGAATTTTTAGAGGTTCCCTTTAGCCATATTTAAACTTCTATGCGCAGGAGTTTTACTGTGTTGCTTTCCTCAAGGGCTGAAAACGGGATTGTGAATGGAGACAGGACAGGATTGCCGTTCAGGGAAAGGCTCCCGATCTCCCATCCGCGTCCACTTATTTCAATATCAATTTCCCTGCCGCGGACCGAAAAGTCCTTTATGGAAATTTCCCCGGAGCCGGAAGGTGAGAATGATATGCCGTCAACTGTGAAATTGATTCCCGCTGCGACGTGATAGAACATGGACAGCCACGCCTTGGCGCAGAAGAGCTGCTTGCGTCCGGGATTGTCGACAGTGATCCCGTGGTTTTCATATTCGCATGTGAGCGCTTCTGGTATGCAGAGCTGCTCCCAGAACCATTCAATATTTTCGAACATGGCGGTCAGGCTTTCGGAGTCGTGTTCCGACTTCATCATTTCCCGATGGAAGTTTTCAATTACCGGCATGTACATGCCCAGTTGGCTCCCGTCGTACATGTAGCGGGAATCCCATTTCGGCAAAATGCGGAGACCGTGCTTAACCGGAAAATTCTCACGCATGAATTTCGCAATAGCAGCAGCATTGTCCGCAACCAGATCCCCGGCAAAAGGAGTCACCCATAAAATCGCATAGAGAGGATAGTGCTGGCGCGGGGAGAAATCCTTTGAGGAAATGGAGTCATAGAAATAACCTTTATCGGAGTCGTAAAACCGCTGGAACCCTGCCAGTGTTTTTCTGGCTTTTGCGGTATAGCCTGCGGCTGCAGCCTTATCTCCTGATTCCAGAGCCAGCTCCGCCATGACCTTAAGCGCCTGATAATAGATGCTGTTATTGAAAACACTGAAGTCGTTGCCGTCCTGCTCCAAATCCTCGGGATGGTCAGGATATAGGGACACCCCTTTTATCAGCCCTGTTCCGGTCTCCTCCGCATCCCCGGCCTTGCCGACCACCCATTGCGCGAACGGGAGAAATTCTGAAAGCATTTTCCGGTCGCCGGTGAATACATATGCATAATAAAGCATCACAGCATAGAGGCATTGCGCGTTGAAAGCCATCGACAGGAAAGGGCGACGGTCGAGGGTCATCGCGTGAAATACGCCCAGTTCCGGATCTGCGGTTTTACGATAAAAATCAAGCATTTCGATCAGGAATGAACTGTCGTTGCAGAGTCCCAGCGCATCAGCGTATACCATGCTGTCCCAACCCCATATCCAATAGCCGGAATCTGCGGCGCGCATTCCTCCCGGCAGGTCTTTTACTTTCAAGGAGTCCAGAAAGGTTGATACATTCATGAACAGGGACTGTACAGTTTTTTGTCCGATGGATATCTGTGGCTGAGATGCCATCCTGGCTTTGTGGCCGGCAAGCAGAACGGCCACTTCCGAAGCCGCGCTGCTGCGAAGAGTTTCGAGGCGTCGGAGAAATGCCTCGCGTTCCTGGTGACCAAATCCCAGCACCATGTAAGCTTCATCCTGCACGCAATCGGTCGAGAAGTAATACTTTCTGAAACGCTCAGTGGTATCGCGGAAATGCAGGCCATGGTCCGTTGTAATGCCGATCAAGGTCTCAGCTTGCGCCGGTTCGGGATTGAAAGCAGTTCCGCGCTGGGCGAGAGTAAGGTGTGCCTTGGCCTTCTCCTGACGGATTGTCTCCTCCGGATATGAGTCGCAGGCTGAGGCGACGGCAATGCCGTTTTTGCTGTCGTATGAAAAATCCTCCCATGCCCGGGTCGGCTTGTCAACACGGACGCAGACATCGGCATGGATAAGTTTGAAGACGATCTTTGATCCGGCCGGATTGCGTCTGATTTTCAGGGAGAAGACTATGGCATCGTTCAAAAGCCACATGCCATGCTCAAGTTCAATCTCCCCTATCTTGCAGCGGCTCGAATAGCCGAAAGGATAAATCCGCGTTTTCCTGAAATCCAGTGTATGGCTATTGCCGTCAATGTCCGCCACGATGCGGAAGAGCTGCGCCCAGGCGGAGATCTGGTCTCCCTTATAAAAGATGACATCGCGGAAGCGCTGCGCACCGTAATAGTTGATATGGGTAATTCCTCCATGGTTCGCGATACTGGCGGCAGTCCGCCCGCCGGAAAAACTTATCTGGCTGACTTCCAGTCCTTTCTTTATAAAAGGAATATCCTTCTTGAAAAGCATAGAACTACCTCTCCCTGAGATTCCACTTATTGGAAATTGAATATTTTAAGACGTCTTACCGATGGGGTGCGCGGCAGAATGCAGCGGCCCTCATCTCCATTAAGCCTGCGATATAACTGCCATTCCCCCTTCTGGAAATGTCCTTCCTCAATCAATACTATTTCAACAATATTGTTTTTCTCCCCGCTCTTGGAAAGAGGAGTTACCATAAAGCCGTGACCGGCTATGAAATATTCTCCTTCGTTCAGCGTTATGAGAATCCCGGCTCCGGGGGCAGTTCCTTTTTCCAGTGCCGATTCATAGTAGATTTCCAGATCGTAACCTCCCAGACTGATGTACTCTTTCCTTACTCCGGGCGATTGGAGTATTCCCGTCATATTATCAGTCCCGTAGAAATCACTGATCAAGGGCATCATGCTTTGAAGCAGCGAATATGATTGCGCCAGCATCTCTCCATTGTCTGAATTGCGTATGTTGAGGGATGCGTCGGCAACGGTGTTGCCGGCAATCTTCACACTTGCATTTGTTGTCATGCTTTCAATGCCAAACGGGGCGAAGCAGAGCGCGTGGCGTCTGCCTACGGCATAAAACACGTTCGACGCGGCGGTTTCATCCCTGCGGGCTTCCGGAATCAGCAGCGGATTGTCCTCGGACGTGTAATCGTCGCATATATCAGCAAAATTGTCCAGATAGATGTCTGGAGCGGTCAGGCATATTGTAGGCGCGGCGATTCTCCAGATATCAATCATCTTTGAGACTGGACCTCCGCTCGGGTACTGGCCTGCGTGCTGTCCTTCACTCTGTACCAGCCAGGCATTTACGAACAACGGCAGCGGGTATTCGGCTTTCCCGGAGACAGCCATGTTTTCAATGTAACGCGCAATAAACCAGGAAGAGAACGCCTCCTCTGCGAGCTCTCCGAAGACCTGGCTCCAGGTTCCTGACTTCTTCATTCCCGCCGCCTTCCAGCCGCATACGATTTCATGGCGTAGACTTCTTTTCGGGTTAATCATCCCTGACATCAACTCTTTTGGAACATTCTTTGAAAAATGCTTTTCCGCCTCAGCGGAATAGTCGCGGTCAGCATAAAGGACTCCGACTTCGTTTTGAACCTGGACCATGATCACCGTATGTTTGCCACTGTCAATTTTCTTTATTCTCCTCATAAAGGCCGCGAAAGCCCTGGTGTCGGCATGCATGGCCTCATCGCAAAAACAGGAGATGCGTTGTGTTTTTTTGCCGTCCGGAGTTTCCATCCTGAAAAACCGTTCAACATCTGTTTTCACCCATTCGGGAGCATAGGTGGAGAAACTGTTTTTCCAGGTTCCAAACCATAGCAGGACGAGTTTCATGTTCCGCTTCCTGGCCTGGGCGATTAATCCGTCAAGCAGGGAAAAATCAAAGACCCCTTCCTCCGGTTCAAAGAGCTCCCAGTAGACAGGGGCGATCACCGTATTGCAGTTCAGCTTCGTGACAGCATCCCAGACGTGATCTTCCATATACTGCAATGAAGAGGAACTGGAATTATGGATTTCGCCGCCAAGCATGATAAACGGCTTTCCATCCACGATGAGCTCCCAGCCATTGCCTTTTTTTCTCAAAGTTGGAATCTTCGACATATTTTTCACCTTTATTTTGGGGCCAAATGAAAACTCTTTATCTTTGGGAATTTCCAAATCGGCGTTTTTGTTATAAAAATAACTTCGAATTCTTGTAATGCGTCAGTCTTTATTTCTTAAAGTAACTCGGTCCGCCGCGGCGGAATCCCGAGATGAACAGCGGGGTGATACCCGAATGCCCCCCAATTTAAGTGTCGCCACCCTGCGGGGGCTTGTTGTCCTTTAATGAAATCTTTATATTCCCAAGGCTTACGCCTTTGGGCTACATTATTTCACCTCCTGCGGAGGCTATAATAAAATAAAGTGAACCGTCTTTTTATATTCAGCCCTCGCAGAGGGCGACATATCGTAGCCCCATGCGCAAGCGTGGGGACTATGAATAATCAAATATAATTTTCAGTCCCCGCAGGGCGGCGGAACAACAACAATTCTG